>JBPCUN010000168.1:0-6619 GCA_051011115.1 Weeksellaceae bacterium | reverse complement strand
GTAATAAGGATGCTATAAACGAATGTCTTTTGGTTTGCTCTATAACACCATGTCTGGCATCCACTAAAATAATGGCTGCATTGGCAGTAGAAGCTCCAGTGACCATATTTCTTGTATATTGAATGTGTCCAGGTGTATCTGCAATTATAAATTTACGTTTGGGAGTTGTAAAATATCTATATGCTACATCGATAGTGATACCTTGTTCGCGCTCATCACGAAGACCATCTGTAAATAAAGCCAAATCCACCCCTTCATGACCTTTTTTCTTGCTGGTAGTCTCAATAGCTTGCAATTGGTCTTCAAAAATAGATTTTGAGTCGTAAAGCAAACGCCCTATCAGCGTACTTTTACCATCATCTACACTTCCAGCGGTTGTAAAACGTAATAATTGATTGTTGTCTAACATGTTATTCTTATTTTCACGGATTTACGCAGATTACGCAGATTGTTCCCGTGATATTTCTATATTTCTATGTGTTAATAAATCGTTTCCAGACCAAACTTGACTGTCCAAAATTCACCAATAATCCTAACGGATGGTTAGTAGATTTAACATAATTAATCGTTTGGGCTTCAAAATTCTTATGTAAAAAAGCTGCTGCTTTTAGTTCTACAATTATTTTGTCATAACAAATAAAATCAGCTACAAAATATTTATCGAGCGGTTCATCGTTATAATAAACTTGTATTTTTTGTTTTGATTTAAACGGAATTCCCTTTTTGCTAAACTCTCTTTCCAGAGCTTCATGGTAAACCGACTCCAAAAAACCTGCACCCAATCCTTTGTGAACTTGCATACACAATCCGATTATAACATAGGTCTCTTTTTCAAAAATTAGTTTTCCCATTAATCCGCGTAATTCGTAAAAATCCGTGCAATTCGTGTTAATTCGTATCACTAAAAATACCCTTGACGCTTGCGGTCTTCCATAGCAGATTCTGAACGTTTATCATCACTTCGGTTCCCTCTTTCTGTTTGACGCATTCCAGACACCTCTTCTGCAATTTTCTCTAAAGTATCTGCATCAGATTCGATACCTCCAGTGATTGTAATATCTCCAAGGGTTCTAAAACGAACTTTCTTGACCACTATTTCTTCATGATCTTCTAAAACCAAAAACTCTGAATTTGGTATCCAAGAATCCTGTCTCCATACCACTTCGCGTTCGTGAGCGTAATACAATGATGGTATGGCTATGTTTTCGCGTTTAATGTAATTCCAGACATCCATTTCTGTCCAGTTACTAATTGGGAAAGCCCTAAAGTGCTCTCCTTGAAAATGTTTACCATTAAAAATATTCCAAAGCTCTGGCCTTTGGTTTTTTGGATCCCATTGGCCAAAATCGTCCCTATGTGAAAAGAAACGTTCTTTAGCCCTGGCTTTTTCTTCATCACGTCTTCCTCCACCTATGGCACAATCCACCTTATTTGCCTCAATAGCATCTAAAAGTGTGGTTATTTGTAGTGCATTTCTAGTGGCATTTTTTCCTTTTTCTTCAGCTACACGTCCATCGTCTATGGATTCTTGAACAGATCCTACAATAAGGTCAACACCTAATTCTTTTATGATATTATCTCTAAACTGAATGGTTTCAGGGAAATTATGACCTGTATCCACATGCATTAAAGGAAACGGAATTTTAGCTGGGTAAAACGCTTTTTTTGCCAAGTGTGTTACTAAAATCGAGTCTTTTCCTCCAGAAAACAGAATCACAGGATTTTCAAATTGAGCCCAAACTTCACGCAAAATAAAAATGGCTTCGCTTTCTAATTCGTCTAAATAATTTAAATAATACTTACTCATTTTTGAGTTTTAATTTTGGTGTTATATATTCTATAATCTGCTTTACGGCTTGTTCTACAGATACTTGTTCTGTGTTTATTTCTACATCTGGATCCTCAGGCACTTCATAAGGCGCAGAGATTCCTGTCATGTTTTTTATTTCACCTGCCCGAGCTTTTTTATAGAGGCCTTTAACATCCCTTTTTTCACACTCTTCAAGACTGGTGTTTACATATATTTCGACAAAGTTAACATCTTTAACGATACTTTTAATGTTCTCCCTATCTTTTTTGTAAGGGGATACAAATGCCGCAAGTACCACTAAACCAGCATCAACCATTAAATTGGCTGTTTCTGCAATCCTCCTTATATTTTCGGTCCTATCTTCTGGTGAAAAACTCAAATCGTTATTTATTCCTTTTCGTATATTGTCACCATCTAAAATGTACGTTTTAATACCTTTTTTATGTAATTCTTGTTCAACAACATTTGCTATGGTGGATTTTCCCGAACCTGAAAGCCCTGTAAACCACATTAAAAAAGAATTGTGCTTATTGGCTTGTCTCCTGTCTTGAATGGAAATTTGATATGAATGTGGGATGATATTTTCTTTCATAATAGCTACTTTTTGCGTTCTGATAATCCAAAATTAATTTTATACCATATACGCTCGTGAAAATAGTATAACAGCATTTTAGTGACCACTTCGGCAAAGCCTATTTTTAGTCCTGTTAATGGGTTGCCAGAGATAATCCAGGCAATAATCATGGTATCCATGGTACCTACAATTCTCCAGGTAAATGTTTTGGCTATATGACGTTTCCTGCTTTCAAGTATTTTACCGTCTTTAGATAGATTGATTTTAAACCAGGCCCTTTCGTGAAAATAATAAAATATCATTTTGGTTACCACTTCGGCCATACCTATTTTTAACCCAACAAAAGGATCTCCAGAAATAATCCATGACAGAATGATGGTATCTATGGTACCCACAATTCTCCAGGTAATGGATTTGGCTATATGTCTTTTATGGGATATGTCTACCATTATTTATGAACTAAAAACCAAGGATTTAAAAGGTTTTCTTTATTGTACATTAAAGATTTGTTTGTTTCTTTTGAAATAACTTCAATTCCAACAGCGTTACAAATGGCCTGACCAGCTGCTGTGTCCCATTCCATGGTGGGCGCAAAACGTGGATAAACATCTGCATGTCCTTCTGCAACCAAACAGAACTTTAGAGAACTGCCTTTTGAAACCACTTCAACATCTTTTCCTGTGGCTTTAAGGGTCTCCATATAATCCAAAGTGTCCTGACTCATGTGGGAGCGGCTTCCAACCACTTGAACAGGATTGGAAACCCCTTGTTTTGGCCTTAAAGGTGTTGCCTTTTCCATTAAGTCTTCTATGGAAGTTTGATGAGAATTCAATGTTACTTTAAAACCTTCTTTTTTATTCACTTCGGCAAAATATAACACTTTGGATGCTGGCACATAAATAACACCTAAAACAGGGGTCCCATTTGTAACTAAAGCAATGTTAACGGTAAATTCCCCATTGCGTTTAATAAACTCCTTCGTGCCATCAACGGGGTCTACAACCCAACAGGTTTCCCAAGTTTTTCTAATGGAATAATCCGTTTGCTTGTTTTCTTCTGAAATAATAGGGATTTGAGTTGGCAACAAAAAAGAATTAATAATATCGTTAGCCTGTTTATCTGCTTCTGTTAAAGGCGATTTGTCATCTTTATATTCTACTTCTATAACGGAATTATAAACTTCCATTATTTTTTCTCCAGCTTTTAAAGAGGCTTTTATTGCTAACTGAAGATATTTGCTTATCACCATTTTTTATGATTTTAAAGTAGTATTAAAATGTTATTATAACATTTAACAAATCTGCATATAAATTTCTTTAATAACCTCTAATTGCTTTTGTTTTTCTTTTTCAATAAAGTCCATATCTAACTCTACGGGTTTGTTTCTAATTTCAGATAACCCAACCCTATCAAAAAGATAAGATCTATCAGATTTGTCATAATACTGTGCTTTTTTGCCAAAAATTAAAGAAGATACACAAGCATGAACCCTATCGGAATGTGTAACATCAGCATTGGCATATAAGTGTAAGTAATCGTTAGGGTAGTCTGTAATTAAATCATAAGATTTTATTAGTTTAAATGCTTTAAACCTCTTAACCAAAAAATATTTAAAACTATCTACATCCAATAATCTATGAGATAATTTTATTATTTTTTTAGAACCTTCTTTAACTGTTCTTAAATAAGTTAGATCGAAACTATTGATTATAAAGGGTTCCATATTTAATGGGGCTGGAGTAAATGCGTTGTTCAAGAAGAATGCATTATCAATTCCACTATAAGCTATTTTAGCATATTTCCCGAAATTACTAAAAGCTTTTTCATCTCTTGCCACGTACCCTATAAAATTTATTTTTTTCCAATAACTAGAAACAAAATCAAGTTCTTCTTGACTATAATTGTTACCACCACCTCCACCTAGGACAAAAACTGGATATTGATTTTGAATTAACCAATCTAAAAATTTTGAATGTACTTTACACCAAAAAACATCAAAAAGCGAACCACCTAAAATGACCAAATCTGGTTTTGTTTGCATTCTAAGATCAAAAACTGAATCTGCTTTTTTTCTGCCGCCACTTAAATAATTATATGGAAATCTATAATTAAACTTATAATCATTATAAGGTTGCATGTTGGAAATATTATTGATTTGAACGTCTTGGTCTTTTAAAGCTTCTTTTAGGCAGTAATTGATTCCAAAATCAATAAATGCATTGCCTATATTGTCTGCCCAACAGTGTCCAAAGTAGAATATTTGTTTCATTTTTGTTTAGTTTACAACCAATTTGATAAATCTTGGTTAATTAGTTTTTGTAATTTTATTATGTCTTCTCTATAAAGGTTTTTTAAATAAGAAATATCGTCTTTATATATTAAATCTTTCTTCTGGATATATAGGTTTTCAGGCACTATATTTTTGCTCACTAATTTATTAAAAGCATTTATGCGCTTTTGGTTTTTTAAAAGGTTTTTTAAAAGGTTATGTTTTGGTATAATTGATAATGATGAATCGTTATGTTTCACAAAATCCTCATTCTTAAAATTATTGCTTACTTCTAAATAATCATACAAATCATTCATAACTTGACTTGTATTATTTACAAAGTCTTCAAATAAAATGACCTTAACATTTTTAAAGGTTTTAATATAAGCGTTTACTTGTTTATAATAAAATCCCAGTTCTGAATAAAACCAAAAAGAATTATAGCCTTTGTTTTTTCTTTTTTCCTCATTTTTTAATGCTTCCTTAAATTTTAAGAAATCTTTATCTTGATATTTCCAGTTTGATAGAGCTCTATAGACTGGATTTCTCAACAAAATTATTATTCTTGTTTCAGTCCCTAAATATTTAACAATATTGTTGATAGCTTCTTCGTGATGATATAAATAATGTACACTCGCTTCCCCTATTGCCTTTTCATTTCTATTTTTAAATAGACTAAAGTAATCTTCAGGATTTAATATAGAATTTTTAATTAGATAATTATATGAAGGGTCTGAAGTTGTAGTCTTTTTGATTGTGTTAGCAATAAAGAATCTTGGTTCTTTAATTTTTGAAATAAAAATATCTGGATGTTCATTTAGGTACTTAGCTAAAGATGTTGTGCCTGCTTTAGCTGCGCCAACAATTAAAAAATTTGGAATGATAGTTTCTTTTGAGTTTATCATCATTTAGTATTATACTTTAAATAGCATCATAAAAACATTCAAACCCCAACCTAACAATCTTTTTTGAGGTACCATTCGTAGATTTTTTGTATTCCTTCATTTAACTCTATTGAATGTTTCCAACCTAACTTGTTTAATTTAGAAACATCTGTTAACTTGCGCATGGTTCCATCTGGTTTGTTTGTATTAAATGCTAAATTGCCTTTAAAACCAATTGTTTTTTTGATTGTCTCTGCTAATTCTTTTATGGAAACCTCTTTGCCTGTACCTATATTTATGTGTGTATTTCTAATTTCATTATCTCCTTCAGAATAAGTATCTTTAAAATTCCTATTTTCCATAATAAACACACAAGCATCTGCCATGTCTTCAGACCACAAAAATTCTCTCATCGGTTTTCCTGTTCCCCAAATTTCAACGCTATTTTCTGAAACACCAAAATTTTGTAAGTAAGCTTTTGCTTCTTCTAAATTTTGAAATCCTGTGTCTTTTAAAATTTCATCAAACTTATTTTCATAAAGCAACTTTGCTAAGTGTATTTTCCTAATTAATGCTGGTAAGACATGTGATTTTTCTAAATCGAAATTGTCATTAGGACCATATAAGTTTGTTGGCATTACAGAAATAAAATTTGTGTTATATTGAATATTATAACTCTCACACATTTTTATTCCAGCAATTTTTGCTATGGCATAGGGTTCATTTGTATACTCTAAAGTATCTGTTAACAGATACTCTTCTTTCATGGGTTGAGGTGCGTTTTTAGGGTAAATGCATGTACTTCCTAAAAAAAGAAGTTTCTTTGTCTTGTTAACATAACTTTGATGAATTACATTATTTTGAATCATCATGTTGTCATAGATAAAATCTGCTCTATAAACATTATTTGCCACTATTCCTCCAACTTTTGCTGCAGCTAAAAACACATACTCGGGTTTTTCTAATTCAAAAAACGTTTTAACTTCTAACTGATTTGTTAAGTCTAACTCTTTATGTGTGCGTGTAATTAAATTTGAATAGCCTTTAGATTGGAGGTTTTCTAATATAGCACTCCCTACAAG
>JBPCUN010000167.1:0-3342 GCA_051011115.1 Weeksellaceae bacterium | reverse complement strand
CTTATAGAGCAAGAAAACTATAGTTGCTTTATTCCGATGGAGATTCCAATTATGGTAGAAAGTGATGATTATAAAACAAATGAACCTATTTTCACCAAAGGAGATATAGATTTATTAGCGAAGTACGAAGTATTTCCTACGAATGACCATAAAATATCTGGAAAAGAAGTATTTGATGTTTACTTAGGTTTAATTAATTCTGACCAGCGTTTTACAAGCAAAAATATTGCTCTAAAAGAAATGCAATCTATTCTTTCAAAATTTACTTTTTCAATTTATGCAACAGAAAAAGTAAAAGCAAAATTAACCCCATTTATGGATGTGGAAAAAAGTGAATATGGCTATTTTTATATGTCCCGATGGGATGAATTTTATGATGAAACGTATGGAATAGATGAGGCTAAATTTGATTGTGTAGATACTCAATTCATATAAAATGAACATAAATGCCACTTTAATTAATCTCTATATAGTTTGTTCTCGACAGTGTTGGCTTCATGCCAACGGAATCAATATGGAGCATACCTCAGATATAGTTTATGATGGTAAATTATTGCATGAAAGCAGTTATCCGCAACGGGCAGATAGATACTCTGAAGTGGAATTAAATATCCAGTGGAAAGGGATAAGGCTTACAGGAAAAGTTGATTATTATGATAGAAAAGACAAGGTGATTCATGAAACCAAACGGAGCAATAAGATAGAAGAAGCTCATGAATGGCAGCTCAAATTTTATATATGGTTGTTTGAACTCAATGGAATTGATAATGTGATTGGTAAAATTGAGTACCCTAAATTACGCTTAACTTCTGAAGTGTTTTTATCTGATAAAGAGCGAGAAATGTTAATAGCGATCGTTCCCAACATTCAACAAACCATAGAAAATAAATATTGTCCCTCTGTCATCAACGCAAAAATATGCAAGCGTTGTAGTTATTATGAATTTTGTTATAGTGGTGAAGCATGAAAAAATCATATTATTTGTTTAATCCTGGACGGCTTAGCCGTAAAGATAATACCCTCAAGTTTCTACCAATTGATGCTGAAGGTAGAGAAGGAACACCTAAATATTTACCTGTAGAAGGTATTAAGAATTTGTATTGTTTTGGATCATTGGATGCCAATTCGGCAATGTATAATTTTTTAGGAAAAAATAAAATCCCTGTTCATTTCTTTGATTATTATGAGCATTATACGGGCAGTTTTATGCCCAAAGAATTTCTATTGAGCGGTAAGGTTGTGGTGCAACAAGTAAAACATTATAGTTCGCATAAAAAACGAATGGTCATTGCGCAACAATTTGTTTCTGGTGGGGCTTATAATATGCTCCGAAACCTGAAATATTATAATGGTAGAGGTAAGGAATTAGATACGCAAATAAAGCAAATCCAATACTTTATAGATAAAATTGAGCTATGTGAACAAATAGATGAATTGATGGGTATTGAAGGAAATATCCGAATGACCTATTACGAATGTTTTGGAAATATCATCAATGATTTTGAGATGAACAATCGGGTAAAGCAACCGCCCAATAACGAAGTTAATGCCTTGATTTCATTCTTGAATATGGTTTGTTATACCGCATGTTTAGACCAACTATATCACACACAACTCAATCCAACCATAAGTTTTCTACATGAACCAGGTTTTCGTAGATATTCACTGGCGCTTGATTTGGCAGAAGTATTCAAACCAATATTGGTGGATAGGTTAATTTTTTCGTTAATGAATAAAAAACAAATTCAGTCAAATGATTTTGATGTGAATCTTAACAGTTGTTTGCTTAAACCTTCTGGTTGTAAAAAAGTTATGAGAAGTTGGGAAGAAAAGGTAAATGAAACCATAAAACACAGAACACTCAACAAAAGTGTGAGTTATAAGCATCTTATTCGATTAGAATGTTATAAATTAGTAAAACACGTAATGCAGATAGATGAATATAAACCATTTAAAGCGTGGTGGTAATAACAGAATCCTATAAATATGTATATAATTTTGGTTTATGATATAGGTGAAAAGCGCGTGGCGAAAATGCTTAAATTATGCAGGCAATATTTGAATTGGATTCAAAATAGTGTTTTTGAAGGAGGAATTTCTGAGGTTAAACTAAAGGAGTTAATCATCAAGGCAAAAGAAATTATGGATACAGAGCAGGATAGTCTAATCATTTTTTCCTCTCGTAATGATAATTGGTTAGATAAGCAGGTCATTGGCAGAGAGAAAAATGATTTAGATAATTTTTTATAATCGTCGATGCCTTACTTTTAAATGAAGTTCTTTGACATACTGATAAATTTAATATATACTTATTTGATTTACAAGGTCTTATGAAATCGTCAATCCTCAGAGGTAATTTTATGAATAAGGATTGACGATTCTATGACTAAATTTTTATAATTTTGCAAAATAGTTATGGTTTGAAAATAAAGGGATTATCCTCTATTAACCTAACGGCTTTTAATTGGACCATTCTGGAATTGAAACAGCGCAACAAGCATTTTGATTTGTCCATCTTGCAACCTTTTAATTGGACCATTCTGGAATTGAAACGAGATGATTACCTTACCTCTTTGCCAGGCGCTTTACTTTTAATTGGACCATTCTGGAATTGAAACAAACTTTGGTCGGGGATGAGCTCTTTTTTATGTGCACTTTTAATTGGACCATTCTGGAATTGAAACATCGCTATGATTTTCGCTATGCTTCCTGTTATTATTCTTTTAATTGGACCATTCTGGAATTGAAACAATCAGACGGTGTTGGGTATGCCGAAATACCATATCTTTTAATTGGACCATTCTGGAATTGAAACAAAAGTATATATTTTGGATATTATCCTTTGCTATTCTTTTAATTGGACCATTCTGGAATTGAAACGATTGTAGAAGAAAATGGCTTCGATTCTACGATAGACTTTTAATTGGACCATTCTGGAATTGAAACCTTAAAAATTATTTATCATGAAAGCAAAAATAAAACTTTTAATTGGACCATTCTGGAATTGAAACAACGCAAGTATAATTTAACAGATAAAGATATTGCCACTTTTAATTGGACCATTCTGGAATTGAAACTACGCTACTATACATAGGTGGTTAAAAAATGATGACTTTTAATTGGACCATTCTGGAATTGAAACTCTTGCAAGGGTTTTAGTTTTTCTTTAAAGCCGTCTACTTTTAATTGGACCATTCTGGAATTGAAACCCATCTTCTGGTGTTTTACCACACTTGTCGCACGTGCTTTTAATTGGACCATTCTGGAATTGAAACTCCATGCTTATTGCATCTTCCCTTGACATTTGGTCACTTTTAATTGGACCATTCTGGAATTGAAACG
>JBPCUN010000166.1:0-23978 GCA_051011115.1 Weeksellaceae bacterium | reverse complement strand
GTTTTGAATTTACCTTGTGTTGTATCATATTTCAATAGGTGACCTAATGTTTTAGCATCCGTTAAATCATTGATTGCCACGATATCAAATTCCGGGCTGTCTTCCATTAATCTGAATGCTAAACGACCAATTCTACCGAATCCGTTTATTGCAACTTTTACTTTTGACATATTATAATTAATTTTAAATGTTAAATTTATATCAACGTGCCAGTATATCTGCCACTCTAATCAACTCTTGATCAATTTCGTTATGTTTTTGAATAGCCTCTTCAAAAGGCGTATAAACTATTAAGTTACTTCTAATCCCAGCCATTACATTGCTCTTACCAGCTAATAAGCCTTCTACTGCACCGATTCCTAATCTACTAGCTAATACACGGTCTGCACAGGTTGGGTTACCGCCACGTTGGATATGACCTAAAACCGCCACTCGAATATCATAATTTGGATATTTCATATTTGTGAATTTGGCCAAATCATATACACCTCCCAATTCTTCTCCTTCTGCCACTACCACAATATTAGATAACTTACCAGAAGTAGCTCCACGGTTTAAAGAAGAAAATAAGTCATCAATTTCGTCTTTTCTTTCAGGAATCAAAATATCTTGGGCTCCAGTCGCAATACCACTATTCAACGCAATAAAACCTGCGTCTCGCCCCATTACTTCTATAAAGAAAATTCTATTATGCGATGTGGCAGTATCTCTAATTTTATCAATAGCGTCAATAGCTGTATTGAGTGCGGTATCATAACCAATTGTATAATCTGTACCGAAAATATCATTATCTATAGTCCCAGGAACACCAATCGTGCGTATTCCAAACTCTTTTTCAAAGATTTTAGCCCCTGTAAAGGATCCATCACCACCGATTACAACCAGAGCATCCAAACCATTTTTCTGAGCATTTGCATAGGCCTTTTTACGTCCTTCTTCTGTACGAAACTCTGTTGATCGAGCTGTTTTTAAAATCGTACCACCCCTATTAATGATATTACTAACACTTCTTGGGCCTAACTCAACCAAGTTGTCGTCTATTAATCCTTGGTAACCAAGCCTAATTCCCTTACATTTAACTCCATGATAAGAACAAGCTCTCACTACTGCTCTCAAGGCTGCATTCATTCCTGGAGCATCACCTCCAGATGTCATCACACCTATCGTACTAATCCCTTTTTCGTTCATTGAAAAGAATTTTATACAAATATAACAATCTTAAAATTGATTGTTTGTATATGATGCACAATAATTTTAAATTTACGTTAATATCTAAGTGTAACATCTACATTAAATCTTTATAGCCATGATTACCCACGATAAATTATTAAATGTTTCTGTTGATTGTGTAATTTTTGGTTACCAAGATAATCAACTTTACGTACTCCTTATTGAGCAAGAAAAGTTAAAGGAAAATCACATGCCACTTAGTGCTTTGCCAGGTGATCATATTATAACAGGAGAAGATTTAGACACGGCAGCCAATAGAGTTTTAAAAGGGCTTACAGGAATTGATGGTGTTTATTTAAAACAATTCAAGGCTTTTGGCAATCCTGACAGAACCAAAAAAGAAAAGGACAGAATATGGTTATATAAAGTAAGGGAAAATCCTGAAGAGCAAGTCATAACCATAGGTTATTATGCTTTAATACAAATGGATAAAACCAATCTTACTCCTTCTTCTTTTGCAAAAAGAGCGTATTGGATAAATGTAAAAGAAATTCCAAATTTAGCATTTGACCATAATGAAATTTGTAATGAAGCGCTACAACAGTTAAGAAAAGATGCTGAATCATTTTATATAAGTTGTGAATTATTACCAGAGAAATTCACACTCACACAATTACAAAGTTTATATGAAGCCATTCTAGATAAAAAATTAGATAAAAGAAATTTCAGGAAAAATGCTAAAAAAATGAAAGCTTTAATTTGTTTAAATGAAAAACAAAAAGGTGTCAGCCATAAACCCGCGTTACTTTACACTATTGAATCAAAGGAAGTTTAAATGGTTAAATGCATTCCTTAAAAACCTAGGATTAATTACACTACAGAATTCTTACTTCAAAAACTATCGTTATGGCATATAAGTATTTACAAGTTAGTTGAAATCTCTATTCTATTTTTATAGTACATTTGTATTATGTGGAAATCTATTCTATTATCAATTATCTCTGGATTATTATTAGCACTTAGCTGGCCAACTTATGGCTTTGCGGGCTTACTTTTTATTGCATTCGTTCCCTTATTATTAATTGAGAAACAATTCTCTGATGCACCTTTCAAATATAAAGGGATAAGAATATTTTTTTTAAGTTGGTTTGCTTTTATCCTCTGGAATGCCATTTCTTATAGCTGGCTCGCTAATGCAAAACCACAGTTTAACCCTTCTCCAGAGGAGGTAGAACAAGCTTGGTTTGCCTACTTATTCCCTGTTTTCATGAATTCGTTGTTTATGGCTATTGTTTTTATGCTATATCATCTGATCAGAAAAAAACAAGGGGACCTCATTGGTTTCATTTTTTTACCATGTATTTGGATGGCTTTTGAGAAATTGCACCTCAATTGGGATTTCTCTTGGCCATGGCTTAACCTAGGTAATGGCTTTGCCTCTTACTATCAATGGATTCAATGGTATGAAATTACAGGAACTTTCGGAGGAACCTTGTGGGTTTGGGTTGTAAATCTACTTATTTTTAAGTCAATTCTTTCATTTTTAGAACATAAACCAAAATCAATCGTTAGAAAATGGGGAGTGGCTTCGGTTTTATCTATTGTAATTCCAATAGGTATATCCTATGTCATTTATTATAATTATGAAGAACAAGGAGAGGAAATAGAAGTAGCCGTTATTCAACCTGAACTAGAACCATATCGTGAAAAATATTCCAAATCAGGGGAAGAAATTGTACAAGAAATTATAGACCTTTCTAATGCTGTTGGTCTAGATAATACGGACATTGTGGTTACGCCGGAGACATCATTCCCAGGTTTAGGGCAAATTTCATGGAATGAAAAAAATCATGATCCCCATGTAAAGCAATTCAAAAATTGGATGCAACAATACCCAAATTTAATCTTAATCGCTGGGACAGACGTTGCCAAAATCTCGAAATCTAATAACGCACCAAATATTACAGCCATAGAGATTCAACCCAATGTATGGGTAAATAGGTATAATGCTGCGATTCAACTAGAAAACGGAGTTCAAGACATTCCAAAGCATGATAAATCCAAGCTTGTTGTAGGTGTAGAGTATTTCCCTTACCCTCAACTTTTAAAACCTCTATTAGGCAACATGATGTTGGACTTTGGGGGTAGCACCAACTCCCTCACAAAGGCATCAACGTATAATTTATTTACCAATGATAAAAATAATGCGGCTATAGCACCGTTAATATGTTATGAGTCTATCTATGGAGAATACACAAGTGATTTCGTAAAAACAGGGGCAAATTTAATCACGATTTCCACCAATGACTCATGGTGGGGAAATACACAAGGTCATCAACAATTATTATCCTATGCAAGATTACGAGCCATAGAAAACAGAAGAAGTATCGCTAGATCCGCCAACAGTGGTGTTTCATCCTTTATTAATCAGCGTGGAGACATCATTACATCTTTAGGATATAATAAGCAAGGAGCATTGAAACAAACAATACAGTTAAATACAAAAGAGACAGACTATACTTATGCAGGAGATTTACTTGCACGTATAGCCTTACTTATCAGTGGGATTCTATTAGCTTATTATTTAGCCGAATTATTTTTAGCAAAGAAGAAAGAATCATGAAGTTAAAGTCATATCAAAAGATACTATTTACTCTAATACTACTATCATCCGGATTCGTAATCTGGGGGTTCAGTAGCTTATCTATGGCGCCTATTGAAGCTCCAATAAAACCTAGGATATTAATTAATGGAAACACTTCTATTAGTTGTAATGATATTAATAATAATAACGTACAGCAATTTGATTTAGAGGTTGAATACACAGAGGCTTTTTCTACTGAAAGTTATAGAATTGTGGAGAACGCTTATAATCCTATTATTCCATTTGATCAAGTATCTATTGTTGGAGAAAAATTAAATTTTAAAAATGAAAATGAATTTGCTGACAAAGCTATTACCTTCTTTCCATTTGGATTTATGGAAAGAGCATACAATCAATTAGCCGTAGGAGAAAACGGTGTTGTTTCATTTAACGTGCAAAATGTAGGTAACATAAATCTACGACAACCTGCCATGGATATTCCATCAAAAACATACCCAACACTGAATTCAATATTTGCAGCTCATACTGATTTAGTTTTTGATAAAAATAATCCTAATGCTGGCGTTTATTATTCTATTATAGGTCAAGAGCCCGCTAGAAAGTTAGTTATTACCTATCTAAACGCTCAGTTATTTGACTGTTCTTCTTCGCATAGGGTTACATCTCAAATAGTATTAGAAGAAACAACCAATGCTATACAAATTCACATCAAAGAGAAAGGTCTTAATTGTGGGGGGAATATTAATAAAAGTGCGCTGATAGGTATCATAAATAAAGACGGTTCAAAAGGACAAGCCGTAAGAGGCCGTAATTACAGTGACGGTAATTGGAGAACAAAAAATGAAGGTTATCAATTTATTCCAAATGGGATAAATGGACCTAAAATAGAATGGTATGAAGGTAGCTATTCAGAAGACAAACCTATATTGGGCACAGACCCAAAATTAACAGTAAATGCATCACCGAAAGATATACATTACACCGTTAGAATCACCTATCCGAATGGTATCACTTTAAGTGATGATATTCAAATCTCTGAGTTTTTACCCGAGGTCAATGACATTTCTATATATGCTTGTTCTAATATTATTGATCTTCATACATTAGAAAATCAATTTTCTGTAAATGACCCAAGCAATTTAAAAATAGAATACTATAAAGATGCATCATACAAGTCATTAATCACAAACCCTCATCAATATAGCTTTAATAATGGGGACATAGTTTATGTAAAAGCTATGAATCCGTCGGACAATAAATGTTTTGATGAGAGCAAAATAACGCTTTATTTTAATAACTATCCCGTGCCAGAGGAGGTGATTATTTGTGATGAAGATGATAATGATATTGAGCCTAATTATCTTTTAAGTAATCTTGACAAAAAGATATTTGGTAATTTAAGTGCATTCAAAGTTCTTTATTATGATTCAAAAACAGCAACTGAGCCTATAACTAATAAAGATATCACTTCTGGTAGTTCAATCTATTTAGAAATCATAAAAGATGCATGTAGATCTGCTAGATTAGGCCCTATTAGGTTCAAATCTGCAGACATACCCGCTATTACTCCACCTACAAATGGATTGAGCCTTGAAGTTTGTGATATAAATTTTAACTATTTGGAACCATTGACAGGATATAGCTCTTGGAAAGAATTACTTATAGCAAAAAATATTTTATCTAATACAGACCTTGATGTTTCCGTATTTTTAAGCAGAAAGGATGCAGAAAATCATAGCAATCAACTTACCCAAGTTAAACTGAATATTAACGATAAATCATATAACATAGCAAACAACAGCATCCAAGATATTTATTATATCAAAGTTCAAAATGATGCGGGGTGTTATGAGATATATGAATTACCAATTTATATTCGATTTTATGGTGTAAGAGCAAACTCATCTACGCACTTTTTATGTAAAACAGATGCCTCAGTTGATGTAGATTTAAGTTGTATGGCAGAAAGCATGTTCATAGAAATGTATGATCAAAACGGGAATCATTATGAAAGCTTTAATAAAGCAAAAGATAAAATTAAAATAACATATCATGAATCAGCTGGCAGTGCCAACAATGGGAAATCTAATGGAATATCACCTAATCAAAAGGTAGCTGTAGGTAATGGTAAAGATAAAATATTCTACGTAAGATATGAGTTGTGTTCAAACTGCAATGATGGCAAAGCTTGTTATACAGTTAAGCCGATCATCTTTAAACCTGTAGAAACCGAATTAAAAACTAAGCTCGTTGAAGTCTGTAGGATTGAGGAAAATAAACCACAGACAATCAAAAATTTGGCACAGTTTAATAATCAATTAATAGACAACCCAACACAGTACAAAATTTTATATTTTAAAAGTGAAAATGATAGTAAAGATAATAGCAAAGCTATTAAAGAATACACTTTTACTGGGAATGATAATCTATGGGTGAAAGTTATTAGAAAAACACCTTCAAGTAATAGTCATTGCATACCATCAAGCCAAGGAAACCTATGTGAACAGACACATAAAGTAAATTTTAAACTAGGATCTCAGATTGACCCTATTGACTTTCCTCCAATCGTAAGAAACAATGTATGTGATAATAATAATGATTTACGCGAAGAATTTGATTTAACCACTCTCAAAAAAGATATCTATGATGGTGATGCTACCATTACATTCTATAGAAAATTTAATACAGAGGATTATGTTCTAAGTTCTTTAATTAGAAATCCAGAAACTTTTATGATTGTTGGTGACCAAAATGAAAGCGCCAACTCTGCGAGAAACATCATATTTGCCAAGGTAGACTATAAAGGAAACGCATGTTTTACCGTAGTTAAATTAGATATTACTTTAAACTTTAAAAATCCTATTATAACTAAACAGGGTTTTTTATGCTCTTGTATACCTAACCCTGGTAATTTTGCTACATTTAATCTTACAGAAGCTGTCAATCAGATGTTTGATGAGAATACAAATAATGCAAATGGCAATAGTTTTTCTAATATCAATATTCAGTATTTTAAATCAACAGAAGACTTAGCAGATAATAAAAATGAAATAGCATTCCCAGAATCCTTTGAATCTAAATTTGGGGAACATCCTATTTATGTCAAATTCACAAATAAACTGACTGGATGTTTCAATACAGAAATTCTTACCCTAAAAAATTTAGTACAGCCTATTCCTGTTACAGGAGAATATAAATATTGTGATTATAATCTAAATGGGAGTCCCGATGTTTTATTGAGAGATTTGGATAATGTGGTTATGAAGAATAATACAACTAATTACTATTTCAACTATTATTGGAGTAAAGAAGATGCAGAGAATAATAAGAACCCGATTTTAGGAAACTCTTATAATCCTTATGATAAATCTCAAGATATTAGCAATACATTTTATGAATTCAATAATAACACCGCAACACAGATTTGGGTAAAAGTTGAATCCAATGATGGTACTTGTCTGGATATCCAAGGGACAGAGAATCATTGTGATGGAATAAATAGCGTGCAATTAATCCCTGGCGAGCCAATAAAATTAAACAAGACATCTTATACATTAGAACCTGTGTGCGACACTTTTGAAGATACAGGATTAATTGACGAACCTACCTACAATGACGGTATTAGTGATGGAATTGACTTAACACCGTATGAAAAAGCTATAGAATCATCTATTCAATCCCCTATTACCATAGAAAAGATTCTATACTATAAGAGTATAAAAGATATTCAAAATGAAACCTATCCTTTTGGTCAAAATGCAATTCCAGATGAAGAATTAACTAATTTCACTAATATAGATGCTAATGGAGAAGCGCTAGACATTGTGTATGCTAAGATTAAAACGTCAGCGTATGGTTGGTGTCCAGAACTTGTAGAACTAAATATGAATATCATTCAAGGACCTACGCTTAAACCTCAACCTAATTATTACTTATGTCCTGGCTGAACAACCGATATAGTGTTAGAAAACCCGGATCAAGTAGACCTTAGCCAATATACCATTGAATGGACATTCCCAGATGGTCAAACGCATATTGGCCCTGAAATAAACAGAGCTAAACAAATAGGTACTTACTCTGTTCATATTATTGATCGAAATACATTATGTACAACCCCACATTATGAATTCCAAGTATCAGAAGTTGCACCTCCTGAGATTGTAGAACTGGTGGTGACCAATGAATCGGAGATAGAAGTTTTAGCCGTGGGTGATTCAAAGTTTACAATAGAGTATTCTATCGATGGAATTAATTATCAAGATAGCCCTATCTTCAAAGACTTGGCGTATGGTGTATATACCATCTGGGTACGATACAAAGAAAATCTAGAATGCTTGGGAGCACCAAAGCAAACTATTTTACTACAGATAAATAACTTCATAACCCCCAACGGAGATGGGAAAAATGATAAATTAATAATTAATAATCTAGATGTATTCGGAAATCAAGAATCTACCTTGGTTATTTATGATCGCTATGGTAAAGAAATATACAAAAAAAGTGATAATCGCCGAATAGAATGGGATGGTTATTACCTAGGCAGACCTTTAAATACCACAGACTATTGGTACCAACTTATGCTACCTGATGGTAGAATAAAAAGCGGACACATAACCTTGAAAAACTTTTAAATAATAACCATAAAATATGTATAAAATAATTTTTCAGAATATTATCGGTAGAAATTCACAGTGATTATTGATAGGTGAGCATGAATGGTGTGTTGTTATTTTTCCATCATATTTTCTATAGAAATATATATAATATAAAAATTTTCAGTTAAGGTATCATTAAATCTCAAAAGTAATTTTCATAAACTATAGAAATGTGCAAACAATAAAATATATTTGTCCAACACAACCTATAAAATATAACTCTGAAAAATTTATATATCATATTAGGCTTCGTATGCCATTCGTTTTTATATTGCCAGGTATGTCCCTCTGTTCAAGTTACTGATATCTATGGCAATAATGAAATCACTATAGATTGTGATTATAAGACAGATGAGAGCAGTTGTATATCTTTAAAGGTTGACTACACCCCTCTTCCTTCCACGGATGAATACGTAGCTACTAAAATACCTTTTGAGCCTATAATTCCCTTTAATCAAGGAACTCCTCTAATCTCACAAATGCCTTTAAAAAAAGGTGTTGTAGACGACAAATTTTCAGACTTGATTCCACTAGGATTTGATTTCTGTTTTTATGATGAAACCTATTCTAATATTATAATAGGAACCAATGGTATTCTCTCATTTGATGTTGACGATGCTGAAGCAGATAATCCCACAACAATTTTAGAAAGAAATCCCAGCCCTAAACTTGTAGATAATGCAATATTTGGTGTTCAGCACGATTTAATATTTGACACTTCACAGGATTCAGAAATATATTATAGTGTACAGGGAGTTGCGCCATGTAGAATGTTTATTATAAATTATTATAAAGCAGAAAATTATAAATGCCCAGAAACAAGCACTGTACAAATAGTATTGCATGAGTCAACCAATGAGATAGATATACATATTCTACAAAAGCCTGAGCCTTGTGATAATGGTAGAGTAAATAATGCATTGCTAGGAATTATAAATAATGGAGGAAATAAAGGAGTTTCTCCATCAGGAAGAAATACAGGGATATGGTCAGCAAAAAAAGAGTCTTGGAAATTTAAACCTTCTGGTAAAAAATCACCTATTATTATATGGAAAGATGAGGAGGGCGAAGAAATTGGAACAGGAGAAATCTTAGAGCTTTGTTCTTATAAGGATAACACCTACACTGCAGAGGTATGGTACCAGAGCTGCAACAGCAACCCTTTATACTTATCTGACGATATTAGAGTGCATTATGATGATAAATTCCCTTTGGTAGATAAGGATAAAATTTTTGTTTGTGATTCAAATGATGATGGAGTAGAAAATATAGTATTATCCTCCTACAACGATTATATAGCATTCCATGATGTTCAAAACTTCAAATTTGAATACTATTTGAGTGAAGAAGATGCTGAAATCAGCCGTAATCCACAGATTCAATTTAATTTAAATTCTAACAAAACATTTTATTTAAAGATGATCAATAAGAATGATTCATCTTGTTTTACTATTACTCCTATCAATTTTAAATTTTCTGGAACTGCATTCAATGACTTAACAATCACCCTGTGTGATAATAACAATGACAAAAAAGAAAATAACGTTTACTTGACTCCTTATATCAAAACCTTCTTTGAAGATATAGATTATAAGGGTTTTACCATCCACAGAACGAAAGATGAAGCCAACATTAAATCTAATGCCATAACGCGAGATAACTTAACAACTGACACAAAACTATGGATAAATTTAGAGATTAATGAAGGATGTATTAAAACCATAGGCCCCGTTACTATTTCATTTTTAAAGGCGCCAAAACATAGAGCAACCAGACCGATTATTTTGAATGAATGTGATATCAATTTTAATCAAAACGAACCTTTTGAATGGGATGAAGAGATTCGTGCAGTTATGAATATTGAAAAGAATGAAAGATTTACGGTGCATCAAACATACAGTGAAGCTGTTTCTGGTAAAAATAAATTGACACAAATATCCGATGCATTTACAGAATATTATGTGAGGATTATGAATGGGTCTGGTTGTTTTACAGTCGTTAAACAACCCGTAGAAGTTGAATTTTATGGTGTGGAGGCCAATAATGTTCAATATTATTATTGTTTTGATGGTTCAGAAGATAAAACCATTAATCTAGAGAGTTATCTTTCAGACATGCTCATTGATCCTCTAGAAGGGGTCAAGATTACATTTTATGCTAGTAGTAAATCAGCAGAGGAAGGAATCGAGGATCAGAAAATAAACCCCATTCAGGTAATTAAAGATAATGGTAGTTTAGTAACAAAGGAATTTTATGTGCGTTTTGAATTAGAGGAGGATAAAAATATAGGAGGAGAAGAAAAACCTTGTTATACTGTGCGCTCTATAGAAATTAATTTAGTTCATCCCGAGCCACAGCGTAACCCAATAGCTGTATGCGACATCTATAATGATGAAGTAGAAAATAATTTGTTAAAGATTTATGACCTAGATATTTTAGGGACGCAAATGGGTCAAGTAAAATACTATAAAACTTTGCAAGACGCCAATAATCAAACCAACGAAATATCAGCTTATAACTTTACAGAAGACACCACGTTATATGTAGTAATAGAAAGCCATGGTTGTTCAGAAGTTCATGACATTAATTTTCATATAACGGCCGTTCCAGAAGTGGAAAATGTTGCTGTGAATATAGGTAATATTTGCGACTCAGATAATGATGGAATTAATGAACTAGATTTAACAGCCTTCAACAAACAAGTTTATAAAGGTACCTCATCTGCTACATTTAATTATTATCTAGCTTATGATGAGTCTACCAAGACTTTTAGCAAGCCAATTAAAAATCCTAAATCATACCCCATTACAGATAATTTAAAAGTCTATATAGAAGTAAATGTAGATGGGTATGAATGTAATACCATGGCTATTGCAGAAGCTATTATAGATAAAGACAATCCATTTACTATTGTCGACAGTGAATTATATCGGTGTGACTTTGAGGGTGATTTGAACGAGATCTTTAATTTAAACAAAGCACTCAGTCAAATTAGCATTAATTTACAAAATTATGATTCCTCTATGTATCAAATTTCTTTTCATAAAAAAGAAGAAGATGCCATTGCTGGTTTAAACGCACTTCAAAATAATGAATTTATGCCCAACGCAGCAGAATATATTCTATATGTAAGGGCACAACATCTCTTTTCTGGTTGTGTTGATATCAAAACACTTAAACTATATACACTAGGCCCACCAAAGCCCGTAGCTGGAACTATAGCTGTATGTGATAATAATTTAAATGGTTTATATGATCTAGATTTAAATGAAATACCTTCTAAGATTATGGATGAACGTACTGGATTTGTATTCAGCTACCATTTCACAGAAGATGATGCTTTAATAGACAACAATGCAATAGATAAGGAGAATTATTTAGAAATGGAAAACTTCCCAGAGGTGATATGGGTGAGAGTAGAGCGTGAAAGATTAGAGGATTGCTTTGATGTAAAACCCGTATATATTTCATTTAATCCAATACTAAAACTAGATAAAACTACCTTCAACACCTATAGTTGTGATTTCAATAATCAAGGTACTGCAATATTTGATTTAACATTTCTAGAAGAATTCGTATCTACAAATGAATACACTATCTCTTATTACGAAAATTATAACGACATAGTGGATAACAGAGAACCAATACAGAACCCAAAATCTTACAGCAACGTAACCCCATACCACCCCACAGTTTATGCAAAAGTAGAGAAGGAAGGTTATTGCCCTACGACAGCGGCTATCAACCTCACATATGCTACTATCAATGTAGCAGTAGAGGATGTGAAATTCTGTCCAGGGAAAAGTGTATCAATATATCCAGAGGTTTTAGATAAAAACGCAGACTATAGTTATCAGTGGCTGGATGAAAATGATAATGTTATATCAACCTCATTAAATTTATATAACCTTAGGGAAGAACAAGACTTAACCCTGCTTATCACCAATAATACATATCCAAATTGCCAAAAAAGTCTTCCTGTCAATCTTTCTACCTATGATGTGCCCAAAATTGTAGATTTAATAGAAGATGAAAATGGAGTTACGGTCATTGCTAGTGGATCCTACCCCATAGAATATTCAATCAATGGAATAGACTGGCAGCATTCTAATTACTTTAACGGGCTACAGCCTGCATACTATAACTTTTGGGTAAGATATGTAGATAAACAATGCCTAGGAGAGCCAGAGGGAACAGCAATTCTATACATTCCAAATATTATAACCCCCAACGGAGATGGAAAAAATGATAAATTTATTATTAACAATTTAGATGCATTTGGAGACGAAGAATCAACTTTAATCATCTACGATCGCTATGGCAAAGAAATATACAAGAAAAGTGATAATCGCCGAATAGAATGGGATGGTTATTACCTAGGCAGACCTTTAAATACCACAGACTATTGGTACCAACTTATGCTCCCTGATGGTAGAATAAAGACAGGACATATCACGGTCAAAAATTTCTAAAGAGATAAATTATAAATTTATTCTTCATAAGTTTTGCCATTCTAAATATAATTTTGTTACTTTGCATTCCGTTTTAAAAACGCAACCATTATGTCACGAGTTTGTCAAATCACAGGTAAGAAAGCACAAGTAGGGAACAACGTTTCTCACGCCAATAATAAATCTAAGAGAAAGTTCGAGGTGAACCTTCTTAAGAAACGATTTTTTATGCCAACAGAAGATAAGTGGATCTCACTTAAAGTTTCTGCGCATGGGTTAAAAACCATCAATAAAATTGGTATAGAGGAAGCGGTATCCCGCGGTCGTAAAAATGGCTTAATTAAATAAAATTAAAGTATCATGGCTAAAAAAGGAAACAGAGTACAAGTTATTCTAGAATGTACAGAGCATAAAGAAAGTGGTATGCCTGGTACTTCTCGTTATATTACTACAAAAAACAAAAAGAATACTCCAGATAGATTAGAGCTTAAAAAGTTTAATCCTATCTTGAAGAAATACACACTTCATAAAGAAATTAAATAAATAAGACATGGCTAAGAAGACAGTTGCAACACTACAAGGAAGTTCTAAGAAATTGACCAAAGTAATCAAAATGGTTAGATCTCCAAAGTCAGGAGCTTATGTTTTTGATGAAAAAATTGTACCAGCAGACCAGGTAAATGATTTCTTCAGCAAGAAATAATTACCCATTGCTATAAATTTACCAAGTCGTTACATTATTTGTAACGACTTTTTTGTATTTTTAAAAACTGAAATATTTATTACATGGTCAATTTATACTACATCAATCTTTATTCTAAAATTCTATAAGTTATGAGTTGGTTTAAAAAAGTATTTAGCAGCGATAAAAAAGAAACTTTAGATAAAGGTTTAGAACAATCCAATCGCTCTTTCTTTGATAAGATGAGCCGTGCGGTTGTAGGTAAATCAACAGTGGATGATGAGGTTTTAGATGAATTAGAAGAGGTTTTAATTTCATCTGATGTTGGCGTAGACACTACCATAAAGGTTATTAAAAGAATAGAGGAACGTGTAGCTAGAGACAAGTATGTGAATAGCTCTGAGTTAGATTTAATCTTGAGAGAAGAAATCATGGGGCTTCTTTCAGAAAATAATACAGAGGATTACGAAGGGTTAGAAATTCCGACTTTAGCCTCTGGTGATCCCTACGTTATCATGGTGGTAGGTGTAAATGGTGTTGGTAAGACAACGACTATTGGAAAACTAGCATATCAATTAAAATCTAAAGGGAAAAAAGTTGTACTAGGTGCTGGCGATACATTTAGAGCCGCTGCTGTAGATCAACTTCAAATTTGGAGCGACAAGACAGGGGTACCTATAATAAAGCAAGCTATGGGCTCAGATCCAGCATCCGTGGCCTATGATACCGTACAATCTGCTAAAGCACAAGGAGCCGATGTGGTATTATTGGATACGGCAGGTCGTTTACATAATAAAGTAAATTTGATGAAGGAGCTTTCTAAGATTAAACGTGTCATGCAAAAGGTAGTACCAGATGCTCCTCATGACGTTATGTTGGTACTTGATGGTTCCACAGGACAGAATGCTTTTGAACAAGCCAAACAATTCACACAAGCTACAGAAGTTACTTCCCTCGCCATTACCAAACTTGATGGCACAGCCAAAGGCGGTGTTGTGATTGGTATTTCTGATCAATTTCAAATTCCTGTGAGATATATTGGCGTAGGAGAAGGAATGGATGATTTACAAGTATTTAATAAGGCTGAATTCGTAGACAGTTTCTTCAAAAAAGTATAATAACAATCCATAATTGAATCCCATATCATCAATTAAAAATTATTAATATAAAAAATCCAGCATGTCTTATACATACTGGATTTCTTATTTAATTTAGCTTATTCCTATTGCTGCATCGCTTTAATAACAATATCTGAAGCCTCAGCAGACTTATTCTTCATATATTCAGCAAGTTTCTTTGTATCCTCTTCGTTCAAATTAGTTAAAGATTTAGCCTTAGTAGCTAGCTCATCAGCTCTCGCTTGCATGGCATTTACTCTCTCTTCATCCTTAGACTCCATGGCTTCTTTAAAGTCTTTCATGTATTGTTCATAAGACTTTACATATTCATTAGCAGCTTCACTCTCAAAATGAGGTAAATCACTGTCTGTTAACGATGACTCATCCATAGTATCTATATCAGCTGCATCCTCTTCTTCTAATGTAGGAACATCGGTTCTATTTACTTCATCAATTCTACTTATATCCTGTGTAGACGATGTTTCTTCTGTTGGTGTTACATCAGTGGTTTTTTCTTTGTCACAAGAAGTTAATGATACTAAAGCGATAAGCGATAAAATTAAAAATGATTTTTTCATAATATAATTGATTTACACAGTCCTTTTCAAAAGTATAATTTATTAGCCAATAATGCATTAAATCAGTATTAAATTTATTGAATATAATTTACGAGCAACACTAGACATTTTATCTATTTAATTAGTTTACATATTTTAAACTTTAAAGCAATTATTCAAGAACTCACGAATCCAAAATGACAATGATTCATCCTAAATCATATATTATTTAATTAACAAATATCATCACCATAACTTATTATATGTTAATTATTTTATAAATGTATTTAAATATTAAACAGTAATTTGTACTTATTCAACCTAATTTACTAATTTAATAGAAATTTTGATATGATAGTTTCGATCTAGAACTATAATATATGACTAAATATAAATACGATTTAAAGTTTTAATAATTCATTTAACACAAATATTTTAAAATCATGAGCAATGAAATCAGGTTATATATGTTTCAGACTGGTGTGCTGAAATGTAAAGAGAATAACATTAAAATGAATGCGTCCTTAGAACCGTATGAAATTCCTGTTCCGTGGTACTTAATTACTCATCCTAAAGGTCATATTGTAATCGACGGAGGAAATGCTGTAGAGTGTGCGACCAATCCAAAGGAACATTGGGGTGCCATTACTGAAGTTTATTGGCCTGTGATGAAAGAACAAGAGGGATGTGTGAATGTTGTAGAGGAATTAGGTATAGATCCAAATAAAATTAAATATGTGTTACAATCACACTTGCATTTAGACCATACCGGTGCCACAGGAAGATTCCCTAATGCTACCCATATTGTACAACGTAAAGAATACGAATATGCTTACACCGCAGATTGGTTTGCAGCCGGTGGATATATCAGAAAAGATTTTGACAAACCAGATATCAAATGGCATTTTTTAGAAATAGAAAGCAATGAGATTTATGATGTTTATGGTGATGGTGTAATCAAAATTATCCCAACTCCAGGGCACTCTCCAGGACATTGCAGTTTTCTCATTACCCTTCCAGAAGACGGTCCTATCCTATTGACAGTAGATGCAGCCTATACCACAGATCATTATAAAGACAAAGCACTTCCAGGTTTTTTAGCCTCTGCTGTAGACGCTGTGCGATCTGTTGCGAAACTTCGAGAAATTGCCTCTGTGAATGAAGCGCTCGTAGTTACTGGACATGATCCCGAGGCATGGAGTCAATTCAAGAAAGGTCCTAATGAATTTTACAAATAAATATCCAAAATATATGAAAACAAGAGCAGCAGTTTTGCATAAAATTGGTCATGAAAGACCTTATACAGAAACCAAACCACTTACGATAGAAGAAGTTGAAATTGGAGAACCTGGTTACGAAGAAGTTATTGTGAAAATTAAGGCTGCAGGTATTTGTCACTCAGACTTATCTGTAGTGGATGGTAACAGACCACGTCCTGTACCTATGGTTTTAGGCCATGAAGCCGCTGGTGTCATCGAAAAGGTAGGTGAACATGTGAAAGGATTTGAAGTGGGAGACCATGTGGTTTTCGCCTTTTTACCGTCATGTGGACAATGTAAATATTGCCAATCAGGTAGAACTGCACTTTGCGAACCTGGTGCTGCCGCTAATACCGCCGGAACATTATTGAATGGTGATAGAAAAATTACCAAAGATGGGGAAACGTATTATCACCATTTAGGGGTGTCAGGCTTTGCGGATTACACGGTAGCATCTATTCACTCTTTAGTTAAAATTGACAAAAACATTCCTTTTGAAATTGCAGCTATTTTTGGTTGTGCAATATTGACAGGCGTTGGCGCCGTAGTGCATACAGCAGAAATGCATGCAGGAGAATCGGTCATGGTGGTGGGCTTAGGTGGTGTTGGATTATCCGCCATATTAGGTGCTCAAGCTGCAGGCGCTTCCAAAATTATTGCTGCAGATATTAATCAATATAAATTAGATGTTGCCAAAGATTTTGGTGCAGACGAAGTAGTAAATTCTAGCGATGAGGATGCCATGGATCAGGTGAAAAACATGACAGACAAAGGCCCAGATATTTCCTTGGAGTTTGCAGGAGCTATGCCAGCATTGGATTTTGCTTTTAACGCTACCAATAGAGGTGGAAGAACGGTTACTGCAGCATTACCGCATCCAGATGCTAGACTTTCTCTAAATCCTCTTACATTAGTAGGCCAAGAAAAAACTTTAAAAGGATGTTACTTAGGTAGTAGTTCTCCTAAAGTAGACATCCCTAACTTTATGGATATGTATCAAGCAGGTCGTTTACCAGTAGAAAAATTAATAACCCATCGCTTGAAACTAGAAGATATCAATGAGGGCTTTGAAAGATTAGCCGCTGGAGAGGCCATTAGACAAGTAATAATCTTTGATTAAAAATTAAATTTAATCCCATTAGTTGTAAATGACAGAGAGGTGTTCTCATCTAAGGACACCTCTTTATACTTTGGAATAAAAGCTCCTATTGCAGCGCCAATCCCTGTTCCTATAAGAATTTTAGGTCCAGCACCATACCACCATTCTCCATCTTCTGGTGCTGTAGCCGCACTTACAAGTAGCGATGCACCTAATCCTCCTAATGCCCCCATAAGCCAATAACTTCCTTTTTGTTCTTTAATCATAACCACTTGATTTAGGGATAACTCCTTTACTTCTCCCCCACTTTCTATATAATTAATTTGATTAGCATAAGTATCAAAAATTATATTTTCAACTTTCAATTTTTCTTGAGCATCGGTAACTATTATACCTTTTTTGATACTTTGAGCCTGTCCAAGTGCAGAAATAACCATCATTAACCATAAAAGGTTTTTCATCAATCTATTAGTTTTATTATTCTAAAATTTAAAAGTATAAAACTAATATTTTTTATTATTATCTTTGAGAAAATAGTAGTTTATTATGAAAAAGATTAGTTTGCTTATCTCCATATTTTGGAGTTTAACCCTGTTTGCGCAACAAGGCGGTGGTATGTGGATTCCTACAGAATTGAATGAATCTGAAATGAAGGAGTTGGGGATGAATATTTCTGCCAAAGAAATATTTGATCCAAAAGCACCAAGTATCAAAGATGCCATAGCGCATTTCGGCGGTGGGTGTACCAGTGAGGTTATTTCTCCTAAAGGGCTGTTATTAACCAATCACCATTGTGGTTACGGACAGATTCAATCTCATTCTACCGTAGAGCATAACTATTTACAGGATGGGTTTTGGGCAGAAGATTATGAAAATGAATTACCTAATCCAGGTCTTACAGCGACTTTTATTGTAGACATCCACGATGTTACCGATAAAGTATTGAATGGCGTTAGCACTACAGATACAGAGCAACAGCGAAATGATAGAATTAAGGATAACATCGATATTATCTCTGCCAATACCGTGAAAGAAGCTTATCAAGATGTAATGGTAAAACCTTTCTATAAAGGAAATAAATATTATTTATTCATCACAGAAACTTATAAAGATGTGCGTTTAGTAGGTGCACCGCCAAGCAGTATTGGTAAATTTGGGAGTGATACAGATAACTGGATGTGGCCTCGCCATACAGGAGATTTTTCTGTATTCAGAATTTATGCAGACAAGAACAATCGCCCAGCAGAATACGCTAAGGACAATATTCCTTATACCCCAAAACATTACTTACCTGTCAACGTAGGAGGGATTGAAGAAGAAGATTTCACGTTTGTTTTTGGTTTTCCAGGAATGACAGATGAATATTTGCCTGCTGCAGCTTTAGATCAATTAACACAGAAATTAAATCCTGCAAAAATCAAGATTCGTGAAAATGCTTTAGGGATCATCGATAAGTATATGAAGCGTGACGAGAAAATCAAAATTCAATATGCGTCTAAATTTGCAGGTGTAGCAAATTACTGGAAGAAATGGATTGGAGAAAGCCAAGGTTTAGCACGTTCTGGAGCTATTGAGCAGAGAAAAGCATATGAAGAGGAATTTATAAAGCGAGTGAATGAAAAATGTAAAACAGAAAAGAATGAAAAATGCGCTACTTATGCGAATTTAATTCCAACATTAAACCAGTTATACGCAGAAATAGAACCTTACAACTATGCTTCTGATTATTTTAATGAAGCAATTTATAGAAATGCAGAATCATTCCGAATAGCATTAACCATCAATAACTTAATTGAAAAACAAAAGGATGCAGATTTCAATGATTACTACAAGAGAGTTCAAGGTTACTTTGCAGGATTGTACAAGAACTTCAACCCAGAGGTAGATCAAGAAGTAGCTTTGAGACTTTGGGAAATGTACCAAGAGGATATGCCAGCCGCGTTCCGTCCAAAAGATGTTAATATTACAGCAAAAGACCTTAGCCAATCTATTATCCTGAACCAATTATATAAGGATGTGGATAAAACAATGAAGGATCCTAAACAATTTATTGCACTGGCTAGAAAAGACGCCTTAGTTCAAAAAATTGGGAAAATAAAAGATACTTATCAAGCACAAGTAAGCAACAAGAAATCTAGTATCCAAGACCAGATAGACAATCAGTTAAGAACTTATATGCAAGCTCAACTAGAAGTCATGGAGGATCATAAATTCTTTCCAGATGCTAATTCAACTTTGCGTGTGACTTATGGTAAAGTTAAAGGTTATGAACCAAGAGATGGTGTATACTATGACTATAAAACCACGTTAAAAGGTGTACAGGAAAAGTACAGACCAGGCGATTATGAATTTGATGTTCCGAAAAAACTTTTAGACTTATACCAAGACAAAGATTTTGGAACTTATGCACAAGAAGGAGAATTACCAGTCAACTTTATTGCGACCAATCATACTACTGGTGGTAACTCTGGATCGCCAGCATTAGATGCCGATGGAAACTTAATCGGTCTAAATTTTGACCGTGTTTGGGAGGGTACGATGAGTGATTATCACTATGATCCAGAAATTAGTAGAAACATTATGGTAGATGCTCGTTATATCCTTTTTATTATTGATAAATATGCCAATGCACAGCGACTTATCAAAGAAATGAAATTAGTAAACGGCAAAGAGAAAAAATAATTTCTTGGCCCATAACGACCTAAATACCCTGATTTTTCGGGGTATTTTTTATACCAATAACTTATAATTCTTATCTTAGATTAAAATCCAATCAAATGAAAAATTTACTTATCATTTTTTTGTTCAGCATTTTGGGGTGTAACACACAAAATGTGCAAAAAACAGATCATTTACAAAAAGCAGAGGTGTTTGCAAATAACATTTTACAATCAGAAATGGAAAGTATGCTTTATACTTACGCTTCAGACGAATTTATGGGAAGGGAAGCTGGGAGTGAACAAGAACATATAGCAACTGAATATATTCGTGATTTCTATAAAAATCTAAATATTGCAGCAGCACCAGGCTCTCAAAATTACTACCAGACCATACCCGCAGGTACCTACCCTAGACTTACAGGTGATGCCAACAATGTTGTAGCATATATTCCCGGTACAGATAAGGCAGATGAGGTTGTAGTCATTTCTGCACATTTGGACCATTTAGGAATGAAAGATGGGAAAATATTTAATGGTGCAGATGATGACGGAAGCGGGACCATTGCCATTATGAATATCGCTAAAGCCTTTAAAAATGCGATGGACAAGGGCTATAAACCAAGGAGAAGCATTCTCTTTTTACATGTGACAGGAGAAGAAAAAGGACTTTATGGCTCCAAATATTATACAGATCATCCATTATTTGATTTAGATGATACAATTGTTAATCTCAATATAGATATGATTGGTCGTGTAGATGATGAACATCAAGTAAAAGGTGTACCAAACTACATTTATTTAATTGGTTCAGAAATGCTTAGTAAAGAATTAAAACAGATTTCAGAAGAAGTAAATAACAAGTATTATCAAATGGAGTTTGACTATAGATACGATGCACCAGACGACCCTAACAGATTCTACTATAGATCAGACCATTATAACTTTGCCAAAAATAACATTCCAGTGATCTTTTATTTCAATGGAACACATGCTGATTATCATAAAGATAGCGATACACCAGATAAAATTGATTATAAATTATTAACTAAAAGAACCAAACTAATCTTTTCCACCGCTTGGACCCTCGTAAACAGAGAAGATAAGCCTCAACTGAATTAAACAAATGAAAAATATATCATCTGTATTCATCATAATCTTATTAGTATTCATTTCATCTTGTAAAAGCTCGCATGTTGTTAAGACGATAGATCATACAGGAATTAACACTTTTATAGACCAGTGGCATCATGCAGCGGCAGTAGCAGATGAGGAAACTTTTTTCAAATCTTTTACTCAAGATGGAATCTATATTGGTACAGACCCTACCGAACATTGGACCGCCAGAGAACTTAAAACATTATTTAAAGATGCCTTTGAAAAAGAATCTGCTTGGGCTTTCACACCACATGACAGACATATATACACATCCGAAGATGGTCGTATCATTTGGTTTGATGAATTGCTAGATACTTGGATGGGACCATGTAGAGGTTCAGGCGTATTAAAGCAAGAAAATGGCCAATGGAAGATTGCACATTATCATCTATCTGTGTCGGTACCCAATGATGCTATTCCTGCATATTTAAAAATTATAGCGGATAAACCAACAGATTAACCTTAGAATAAAGAATTTATTTATATTTGTTTAAGATAAAACACAAGTGCATGGATTATTTAGAATTTGAAACACCGATTAAAGAGTTAGAAGAACAGTACAACCAATGTACATTAATTGGAGAAGAGAGCGGTGTCAATGTTCAACAGAGTTGCATAGATTTAAGAAATAAAATAGAAAAAACTAAACAAGAGATATACGGAAATCTAACCCCTTGGCAAAAGGTTCAGCTTTCTAGGCATCCTAATAGACCTTATACCCTAGACTATATTTTAGGACTTACAAAAGGGGATTTCATAGAATTGCATGGAGACAGAACCTTTGCAGATGATAAAGCTATGGTAGGTGGATTTGGTAAAATGGGTGGAGAAACCGTAATGTTTATTGGTCAACAAAAAGGAAAGAATACCAAAGAAAGACAATATCGCCGCTTTGGAATGTCTAATCCAGAAGGTTATAGAAAAGCGCTTAGGTTGATGAAATTGGCAGAAAAGTTTGACAAGCCTATCGTTACCTTAATTGATACGCCTGGTGCATACCCAGGGTTAGAAGCAGAAGAAAGAGGGCAAGGGCAAGCCATTGCAAATAATATTTCTGAAATGCTTCAACTCAAGGTGCCAATTATCTGTATCGTGATTGGTGAGGGTGCCAGCGGAGGTGCTTTAGGATTAGGAGCAGGGAACAAAGTATTTATGTTAGAAAACACCTGGTATTCTGTAATTTCTCCTGAATCTTGCTCATCTATCCTTTGGCGTAGTTGGGATTATAAAGAACAAGCAGCTGCGGCTTTAAAGTTGACCCCAGAAGATATGTTAAATCAAAAATTGATAGACGGTATTATACCAGAACCTTTAGGCGGGGCACATTACGATTATGATGCAACTTTTGAAAATGTAAAAAAACAAATTCAAGAAAGTGTAGCAGAACTTAGAAAATTAAAGGTTGATAAACTACAAAAGCAACGTCAAGACAAATTCTTGAACATGGGGGTTTACAAAGGATAGTAAATTTCTCAAATTTTTGATTATATTAAAATCTGTAAGAAATGAATCTTACAGATTTTTTTTTGAGAAAAATATTTTATTTACAAATCAAATTTTTCAAAGTTACAATTTCAAACTGTGGAGCAGATTCAAACAAATGATTTAAAATAGACATATGTCCATTGCCAAATAATACAAGTATTCTATCATCCTCTGTCGGTTGCGTATTCAATATATTATTAAAGATTCGTAAATTTCTAGTATACCACCACAACGCTAAACGATCTGGTCCTTGATGATCCAATGTATTAAAACCAGAAGATAAATAGTGACCATGCATAATTTTCAATAATTTTGGTTTAGACATCATTATAAAAGATTCTAATAAGGTTAAATCTCCTTGGATTGATTCAACCTGATTGTACATTTCTGCATATAATTTATGCCAATACCTATCGTTAGATTCATTCACCAAGTTATATTTTTCATCATATAGCTGATTTAAACAGTTTTTCTCATTATCCGATGCTGTAGAAATATCCTCTAACAAGGTAGATGCATCCACAGCATATAACTTTTGAAGATTCAATTTTTTACCTAGTCTATATGCAATTTGATATATTTCACTTCTACCTAATGTGAAATCTTCATTTACATATTTTGAGAATAATGAATCGTGATAAGCTTGGTTTCTGGACTCTATATAAATTTTAGTTGGATTGTAGTTTTCAATTACATGTATCAAATCTTTTATTTCCTTCTGCCTCCTTTCATTTAAAACGTCCATTTTATTTTCTTCAGCTATTTTATGATCATCCAATCCAGGATAATCAAAATGAAATGTTCCAAGTAATAAAACTGGAATCGGGTTTAAATCTCTTTGTAAAATAGAATCTGGTTGAATATAATCCAACTTTGCCCAGTTTACATCTTGTCCTGCGCAGTAAATTACCCAAGTAGATAATAGTAATGTCAACATTTTTTTCATTTTCATATTTTTATTTGAAGCAAATATGCGCGCTTCTAGGATTCACTCAAAAAGAATTCTATTAACGCCTCATATCTATCTATCAAACTGATTTACATTTTTCATAGATTAAAAAGTGTAGTTCATAGATTTCACC
>JBPCUN010000165.1:0-4017 GCA_051011115.1 Weeksellaceae bacterium | reverse complement strand
ACCTAGAACTTGTCCAGGTGTGCCAGATGAGGTGTTGAGTTCAAGAGCTACTTGGAACGATGATGAAGGCTATTACAAGGCTGCTTATAAATTGTCGGAATCTTTTAGGGAAAACTTTAAAAAGTTTGAAGAGTTTGCAAACGATGAGATTCTTGCAGGAGCTCCAAACGTAAGATAATATTGTTTTTTAAAGTATATAAAAGTCAGCTATTTAGCTGACTTTTTTTTGGTTATCACTTAATTATAAATTAATTTTACGAATTAACTAAAACAATGATCATTATGAAGAAAACTACTTTTTTAATAGCAATGTTATTTGCTTTTTATACTCAATTACATGCCCAATCCATGGTGAACCCAGTGTCTGCAACCACTACATTTGTTGGGACTTATGAAACTTCAATTGAAAACACTTATAATGGTAATGGTTTGGTAACACCAACAAGTTTGGATTCTGAACATAATGCAACAGATGAATCTAATAGTTTTATTGGTACAACAATTACAGGAACCATCGATTTTTATTTAGGAGCATCATACGATATTGAAGGCTTGTCTTTTTGGAATCAAAACCCTGGAGGTCCTGCTACCAATTATGGCGTGAATGGCGTAGCATTTTTTTATTCAGAAGATGGAGTGACTTATTTACCTATACCTGGATCTCCTACAGCATTTGCAGAAGTTGTAGCTTCTCCATATCTGCCTGAAAAATTTACATTTCCTGCTGTAAGTGCTTATTATATTAGAATGCAGGTTTTGTCCAATCATGGAGCTGCAATAGAATCTGGTTTTGCTGAAATCGCATTTTTAGGAGAGCTTACTCCTACTGTTGGAATTAAAGACCAAAAAGCGATAGCTTTTTCTTTTTATCCAAATCCAGCTTCAAACCATGTAGTAGTTACTTCCAATTTTGAAAAAGCTACTGTTGAAGTGTATGATATGACTGGAAAACAAGTTTTGAACAAAAACTTAAACCAAGGTGAAAACTCCATGGATGTGTCTGCCTTATCATCAGGTGTTTACTTAGCAAGATTTATTTCAGAAAATAAAGTGGATACAAAAAAATTGATTATAAAATAACAAGCATAATATAGAGATTTAAAACAGGGCAGCTTCAGGCTGCTCTTTTTTTTTATGCTATTTATGATCTTTATAACATTGGATGCAGAATCATGCTTTAGATTAAAAGATAAAAAATACTGTTATATAACCTATTGATTTTTTGGCATTAATAATTATTAAACTTAATTTTATGGTATATAAAATATAAAAATCATGAAAAAAACTACTTACTTAATGATTCTATTTTTCGGATTTTGTTCTCTCACGTTTGCCCAATATACCTCAATACCTGATATATATTTTGAGCAACAATTGATAAATGATGGGATTGACTCCAATACGATAATAGATGGACAAATTTTAACTTCTGAAGCCAATAATTATTCTGGGGCTTTGGATATAGCCAATAGTGGCATTTCCGATCTAACAGGAATTGAAGCCTTTTTTAACATTACTAGCATCAATTTTAATTATAATACAGGAATTACAAGTGTGGATTTATCAAACAGTCCTTTGTTGACAAGTATCACAGGAATTGGCTGCTCTGGTTTAACATCCATAAATATTTCTGGATTAGCAAACCTAACCACATTAAATTTAAGGAGTTGTGGCTTGACTTCCATAGATTTAAGTACCAATGTAGCTCTTGAAACTTTGAATATAAGAAAAAATAGTGTTTCTTCCTTGGACTTAAGTCAAAACACGGCTTTAACATATATGGATGCCAAAGAAAATACCCTGACATTTTTAGATATGCGTAACGGGAATAACGTTAATGTCACCTTATTTAACGCAGATTCCAATCCGTGTTTAAAATGCGTTTTTGTTGATGATAATACAGGAACTTACCTATCTACTTGGATTAAAGATAACAACAGTGGTTATGTTAATTCAGAAACTGAATGTGATGCTTTACCACCTCTAACACCCTCTCAGTGCCCTACTTTAAGTTTAAATGAAGTCGAAGATGTTGTTTTCAACATATATCCAAACCCGGTTAACAACACGCTATACGTGAGTTCAAAATCCAGTCATGCAGTCGTGCAAATCTACAACATCACTGGAAAAGTGATTCTAACCAAAACACTGACTCAAGGTAAAAATGTAGTGAATGTTTCTGCCCTCTCACCTGGTGTTTACTTAGCTAGATTTATATCAGACAACAAAGTGGATACAAAGAAATTAATTATAAAATAAGTACAATTCCTTATAAAAAACAGTTAGAGAGAGCAACCCATAAAAGGTTGCTTTCTTTTTTTAAGGCTTGTAGATGTGTTTTTGTTTTATTGGTTCTAAGGTATATTTTAGTTTAAAGTGTTAATTATCAGGACATACTACCATGTAATTTTTTGGAGGTATTATATGGATGACTTAGATTTATAGTAACAAACTTCAAACTATAATCATGAAAAAAATCATTTATTTTTTTATTGCTGCAGTTGCGTTTCATTACAGCAGCTATGCACAATATACAGCCATTCCAGATGCCAACTTTGAACAGAAATTAATCAGTGGTGGCATTGACACAAATCCTGTAGCAGACAATCAAATCTTAACTGCAGACGCCATGGCTTTTACAGGAGAGCTTAATATTGCCAACAGTGGTATTGCAGATATAACAGGAATTGAGGCCTTTCTTAATATTACGGGAATTAACTTTAACTACAATCCAGATATTTCCAGCGTCAATTTATCCAATAACACTTCTTTGCAAACAGTATCAGGCGTAGGTTGTGCTAACTTGGCTTCCGTAAATGTCTCCGGATTAGCAAACCTAACCACATTAAATTTAAGGAGTTGTGGCTTAACTTCTATAGATTTAAGTACCAATGTGGCTTTGGAAACTTTAAACCTTAGAAAAAACAATCTTGTAAGTTTAGATTTAAGTCAGAATTCCACTATAGATTATGTGGATATCAAGCAAAATCATTTAACGTATTTAGATCTAAGGAACGGTAATCAAATCAATATGCAGCATTTCGATTCAGACAACAACCCGGAGTTATCCTGTATATTTTTTGATGATGCCTCCCTAATAGATAGAGATGCACATATTGTTTGGTTTATTGATGATCTGTCTTATTGTTTGGTAGATAATGAAACGGAATGTACCATGTGTTTAGTTACTTTAGCTACAAATGAAACATCCAAAATGGCCTTTAATATGTACCCAAACCCGGTAAATGGTGCACTGCATATTGAAAGCTATGTGAATGACGCTGATTTAACCATATGCAGTATTACAGGAAAAGTGCTCCTAACAATCCATTTAACAAAAAACGATAATATAATTGATGTTTCTGGTTTAGCTTCTGGAATGTATTTGGCAAGATTTAGTACAGAACACCAATTGGACACTAAAAAATTAATGATTAAATAAGCAGGTTTTTTAAACCTAACAAAAAAGCAACCCATAGGTTGCTCTTTTTGTTATATTCCATTAAAGTAATTTACTTCTTTTTGTTTACATCGTTAATATATTTCTCTAAAGCCATGGTCATGGAAGGGGTTTCAGGCGTTGGAGCAGCAATGTCCACACGTAATCCTTTTTCTTCGGCAGCTTTAATGGTAGTATTTCCAAAAACAGCAATACGTGTGTCGTTTTGCTTGAAATCCGGGAAATTATGGAATAAAGAATCTATTCCAGAAGGACTGAAAAACACTAAAATGTCGTAATACACATCTGCTAAATCAGATAGGTCACTAATTACGGTTCTATAAAAAATGGCTTTTTTCCAATCTACTTTAAGTTCGTCCAATATTTTAGGGACTTCTGGTTTTAGTTTATCGGTAGTTGGAAGCAAAAAAGTTTCATCTTTATATTTCTTTATTAAAGGCGACAACTCGGCAAAATTACGTTTCCCAACATATATTTTACGTTTTCTGTAAACTACATACTTCTGTAGATAATAGGCAACAGCTTCAGATTGGCAAAAATATTTCATGGTATCAGGC
>JBPCUN010000164.1:0-21948 GCA_051011115.1 Weeksellaceae bacterium | reverse complement strand
TTTGTTTTCTGGGTTCACCTTGTAAATATTGCATACATAAATATACTGAATACCAAAAATATCCTCGACAATCTAAACCAAAGAAATTAAATAATTATAAACAAGTTTTGAGACAGTCTGACGGTCTCGGGAATGCGTAGTGCGGGATTTCAATACAATTACCTTTCAGTTTTCCGTTGATTTTGTTTTATGTTCATAGTTTCAATTTAGCACTTCAGCCCGCATTACGTATACCCATTGTGCCTGTTGCACAACTATTTTATAGCTTTAATCAAAAGTAAAGAAATAAAATTAAATTCATTGCATAAATTACTGGAGACCAGTAAATTTAAGTATGCAAGAAAATAAAGAATTCAGGCCAAAATTATTTTATAATGTAAGTTTAGAAGTCTTATACCAATGGATAATTTTTATCGCAGATTAAATCAGGCCCTGGACTTACATTTTTTGTATAAGACCGCCAAATACTATGGAAGAGAAGGACAATAAAGCGTAGATTTCATGGTGTTTTAAAGTTTAATAAACAACGCAAAGAAAAAGGAACACTGAAAGACTTATATCTAACCAGGCGAAGTGATTGCAAAGACTGTCCCCTCAAAACAGCATGTATTGGCAAGCAACATGAGAAGAAAATAATGATTACCGCCTACAGAGAATACTATGAGCGCAATAATGAAAGACTAAAGAAAAGACCAACACACAAGACAGAAAGAATGAAGACGGTAGAGCCTGTATTTGGAACACTCACGAACTATTTAGGTATGAGTAAAGTCAATACCAGAGGTATAAAACAAGCCAATAAATGCATGCTCATGGCAGGAGCAGTATTCAACCTTAAAAAGCTACTCAAATATGGAAGAAAACCGCTAAAAAGTACGGCAAAAGCAATACAAATAGAACAAAAAGGTCAAGAAACACTTATCCTTATATTAACTTCATTCTTTGGCGTAAAATCAAACATTTTAAGCCACTCAAATTACTTCATAACTTCCCCAATTTAAGAAAAATGCAAAAGTTAAAATGGTTTAAAACGGCTTAGGATAAACCAGTTTTATTGAAAAGTTAAACTATTTTGATGATAGAGGGAGTTGTGCATCAGCTACCCATGTTCTCAGCAGGCAATTTTTCACCTTTCATGTGATTTTAGTAGTATGTTTCCAAACGTTAATAAGTCATCATAAGTAATAATCTGAATTGATTGCAAATTTGAGTTTAACATCCTGAGACAATCTCTTTCTTTGTCGTTACAATTAGAATTCCTTCCTACAATGATTTTTATTCGAGGCATAATAATTTTAAGTCCATATTCACTTTCAAGATTATGCTTATATTCTATTAACTTCTGTAAGTAAAATAAGGATTGTCCAATTACAATTGATAAATCTGGGTGCGGATAATAACAATCGTGACTTCTATCATATTTCAGAATACTGTGTTTTGGTCGCTTTAGTTCTATCAAGTCTAAATAACCATCAACTGATTGCATTAGTAGGTCGCCTTCGCTGAAAAGTGCAATTTGGCGGGCATCATGTTTACGTATATATTCAATTCCAAAGACCCATAAATTGGATTCAATCCAATTCTGAAAAATTTTCTCGGGTTGCCCTGCAGAATACTTTAATAATTCCCCATAATCATTTATTGTTTGAGTTATACGACCTTCTTCTTCCAAGTCTAATAACTTTTGTAAGTTCAGCAATTCTTCCGAAACCATTTTATGGTGATATGCACCATGTAAGTTTTCTATTTCTATATCCGATAAAGATGAAAGTAATCCCTTAATTTTATCATCCGACTCAAACTTTTGTAATAATGTTAATATTGTTTCTAAATCGCTTTCTTTCAGTTTACTAATCAAGAAATCTAATTCATCAGAAATCTCAATGAATTTTGAAGAATTGGGTAGATTCTCTTTAATAATTGAGATTGCATCAAGATGTTGGTACAATAATCTAATTTCTTCAATTTGTAAGGTTTCGGTAAAAATTGGAATACCATTATTATCGATTGCATAAAAATGCAAAGTCAATGACTCATCCGCAACGTCATCTTTTAAATTTGAGAAATTTAAATACAATCGAACTTTTCCGTTATTAAATAGTTCATTATGGTAAGGTACACTCATTATACTTTTTCAATTATATCTTTATAACCTTCCCAATTAGGATTATATTTCGGGTTGTTTGCATTAAATGTTGAACTCAATATCTTAATGTTTGAAAGGTCTTCGATATTAAACATGCGAAAATCTGGAAATGGTTTTTCATCTTTGCTATCAGACACTCCACCCGTTTGTACTATATGAACTTTTGTGCTTTTAGTTAATGCTTTAGAGGTAAATATGAATACTGCATAAGGGTTCCCAAACCTTTCTCCTTTAACTTTACCAGTTTTATTATATTCAAATGAAATTTGTCTTTTTTCATTTATAGCCTTTACTAATAAATCAATTTTATTCATAATTTCGGATTTTAGCTTGCTGAGAACACCCAAATATACACAATTAACTGACAATGAGGTTATATATGTCTAGAATTTCAAAAATAACTTGAAACACATTATACGAAAGGGATAGAAAGGTTGTTTTGTATTGCGTATAATATATAACTAATGTTTATCTTGTTGCGCATAATGTATATCAAAATTTGCTTGATATATGTTATGCGCAACATATTTTTAGCCCCGATTGGAATGAATATCCTTTTTTATTATAGGCTTTTTTATAAAAATAAAGGTTATAAATGCGACCAGAGGAAGCGCATTATAACCTTCAATTTTTTGAGACTATGTAAAAAAGATAGCAATGTAAAGCGGGAGTTAGCTTCTTATATTGATAATGTGAATTCGTTGAATATTTATTATTTCTTTCTCTTTAATGAATATAAGTCTGTTCTTCTATCTTTGAGGTTTTTCACAGAGCCTTGTTCGTGTAATTCTAAGAGCAAATCTAAATCTACATCTTCAATTAATATCATCTCTGTATTAGGTGTAGAGGCACCCTTGATTCCATCGGCAGGGAAGGCAAAATCACAAGGGGTAAATACCATAGATTGTGAATATTGAATATCCATGTTATGAACTTTTGGTAGGTTTCCAACACTTCCCGCTATAGCAACATAACATTCGTTTTCTATGGCTCTGGCTTGCGCACAATGCCTAACTCTGGAATATCCGTTTTTAGTGTCTGTAAGGAATGGAACAAATAATATATCCATCCCTTGATCTGCCAGCAATCTCGTAAGTTCTGGAAACTCCACATCATAGCAAATCATGATGCCTATTTTACCACAATCGGTATCAAATGCTTTTATCTGATTACCACCTTGTAATCCCCAAGCTTTCTTCTCGTCTGGGGTAATGTGGATTTTTTCATATCGCTCTATAGAACCATCTCTACGGCATAAATATCCCATATTATACAATTGATCATCTACAATCTCTGGCATGCTCCCGGTGATGATGTTGATGTTATATTGTACAGCTAATTCAGAAAATCTGTCGCGGAAGCCGTGGGTATATTCTGCCAATTCTCTGATGGCTCCTGCCTCTGACAAATGATTGTAATCAGCCATTAAGGGAGCATTAAAATACTCTGGAAATAGGGCGAAATCGCTACGATATCCTGAGAGGGTGTCTACGAAATATTCTGCCTGTTCCATTACGTCATCAAAACTTTTATAGGGACGCATTTGCCATTGTATAAGCCCAAGGCGAACAACAGTCTTGGTGGTTTTAGTGATGGTTTCTTCTTCCTCTTCGTAATAAATGTTATCCCATTCCATGAGAATCGCATTCTTATCAGACAATTTATCATCTGGCAAGTAATTTCTAAGAATACGGGTAGGGCGGAAGTCGTTAGAAATCTGAAAATTTAATACAGGATCAGCAATTTCCTTGTTTCGTACTTTATTGATGTATTCTTTAGGGGTTAAATCTTGTGCGTATTTATGATAATTCGGCATTCTACCACCAAAGGCAATTCCACGAAGATTTAATCTTTCACATAATTCTCTGCGGTATTCGTATAATCTACGACCTAGTTTCATCCCTCGGTAATTAGGATGCACAAAAATATCTATTCCATAAAGTACGTTGCCGTGAGGATCATGGGTAGAGAATGTTTCTTTGCCTGTAATTGAATCGTATGTGTGATGTTGATCTACCTTTTTACCAGGTACGATAATAGCCAAAGCAACCGCTGCAATGTCATCATTAATCTTTAAAGCTACTTGACCCTCGGGGAATATATCTATTAAGATAGCTAATTGTTCCTTTTGCCAAACGTTTTGAAGCATGCTTTTATATGATGCTTGCATAGCAAGGACTAAATCGTCGTAGTCATTTAATGTAAGCTCTTGTAACTCTATGTTTTCTATATTTTCTAATTTCATTGGATGCAATGCGTGTAAAAAGAATATAATTTTATATTCAGTTGGCAAATTTAGTTTATTTACGTCATATTAAATTTATAAAAGTCTATATTATTTCTTCAATATACAGGCCTTATAATAATTATGTGAGACAGGCTTTAAGCATGACTTTTGTCAAGTTTGGCAGAGGAAATATATTGTGGGTTGTGCGTTAAAATATTGATAGTTAATAGTATATGCGGTATTAGGGATTAGCATTGATTCTACTAAAAGTACTATTAAATATATCTATTCAACTTATAACCAAGAGTTGCTAGAGGATAGCTAAATTCGCTACTTATTTAGAACATTTGAAGAAGAAATTTATTCATTACGGTCTATATCTCTTATTAGCTGGAATTCACTTATTTTTTATTTTAAAGGTAGTATGGAATCAAAAGCTCGATTGGGAAGTGAGCATGATGCTTTTAGCTGTAGTGATTACTATGGTGTTAGCATATAAAAGATTCTTCAGTCATCATAAGGAATCCACCACGGGGAATTATAAGGAAATACTTGCAGTACTCATAGGTGCTGTGGCGACTTTTTATTTAACCCAAGCGCCACACATGAATGCGGTTTTGGCTTCGGCTGTGGTAGGTTTCACTATATCATTTGCCCCCAATTTTTTCCCAAAAATAGAGGATATCAAAGATTTGCCCCCAGCAGTATATTGTGGGTCTTTTGTAGGAATGAGCTCGGAGTTAGTATTAGATAATATCTGGCTTTTGGTAAATGCCGGATTAGTTAGTGGCTTTATTTTTTCTTATTCTAAAACTGCCATGCATGGATTTGGAGGTAAATTAGGCACGATTGCATTTGTGGGAGTATTGATAGTAATAACCGTTTATACTTTCTTCTCATGAGCTTATTAAGTGTTTTTATAGTCGCATTCATCAGTATCTATGCTACTTTTTGGTTTAGTATTCATTTGAAACAAGGAAGTGTGAGAGCGTCTGCTGGTCTATCTCTGCTTGTGGCACTTGTGGTTTATAATCTACCTATAACTATGATGGAGGGATATCGAGAACAAATTCCCGTAGTATTTTTTGGAGCCTCTTTTATGGGAATGGTATCCAAAGAAGTAATGGCTTCATGGTATCTATTCGTCTTATCCAGTATTGTATTTGCTATCGTTTTCACCTCTCTAGGAAATAATTTTGCAGGATACGGAGGAGGTTTAGGAATGCAAGCCTGTATTTCTATTATCGCCGTATTGGGAATTGATTATGTATGGATTGTTGTTAAAAATTATTATGATAGGACTTTTTCTAATAGACAGACGGTAAATCAAGAAAGCAAGAGGATATAAGCTTAAAATAAAACAACCCAGCGATAGCCGGGCTGCTTAATTCTATGACATTTCAGAAAATCTTTTATTTTTTCTCGTCAACTTTAGAGAAATTTAAATCTACAAAATCAAAACTAAAATCTGTGATGTCAGAAATAGGTTCCATGGTAAAACCTTTTGCTTTTCCATCATTATAAAAACTAAAACTCACAAAAGCATCGGCATCAAAACTTCTATTATCCCATTTTGCAATGTATGTATGTGCATTATATGGAATTAATTCTCCTTTTAATTGAGGTTGATTTTCAAAAGTGAAATGTAAATTACCTTTTTGATTGGTAATTCTTGCATTTCCAAGCCATGCATCTTTATAGGTACCAATGATATTTTGAATATCTGTAGCACATTTTGATTTATTAAATGCCTTAGCTTCTGCATAGATTTTAGTTTTATGTTCTTGCACCTTTTCTGCATAATTTTTACTTCTTTCACCGTATCTCTTTATCCAATCTCTCCCTTCAAAGCCTAAGTAACTATCTTTGATGGTATTATTGATTGCAGAAAATGCGGCTCCTGATTGTTGATTGGTTAGCACTACGATTCCAACTTTTTTCTCTGGTAATAACGTGAATTTAGTTACTGTTCCTATTAATCCTCCAGAATGGGTAACCTCTAAAGTTCCACCTGCATCACTCAAAAACCAACCCAGACCATAGCCATAAAAATGCATGTTATAATCGTTATTTTTATTTACTGGAATTGGTGTTTGTAAAGTCCATAAATGATGCATTTCATCCTCACTCAGTAATCGAGTTCCATCTTTTGTAACCGCACCATTCATCAAGAAATCTGCCCAAATCAACATGTCATGAATGTTACTTACAATACCTCCTGCTGGGTTGGCAAGTTCGCTCCAATCATGTGGTATTGCCTTTACCTTACCATCCACAGGGGCATGTGCATCTATGATGTTAGATTTATCTGTAACGGCATTATAATAAGAGTAGCTTTCTGTCATACCCACAGGTTTCAGAATTCTTTGATCAATGAATTCTCCCCATGTAAGACCAGAAATCCTGTGAATTACTTCTCCTGCGATGTTAAATAAGTTATTATTATACATAAACTCTGAGCGGAAGGAACTTCTTGGTTTTAAATGTGAAACGCCATTAATGATGTCGTCTATCGTCATTTTATTACCTTCTGGAAAAAACATGAGATCTCCAGCTCCAAGCGTAAGCCCACTTCTATGGGTAACAAGATCTTTTATGGTGAATTCTTCTGTCACATAAGCATCATATAACTTAAATTCTGGGATGTACTTTCTTACTTTATCATTCCAACTCAATTTTCCTTCATCTACTAACATACCTAACGCCATACAAGTAAATCCTTTAGAATTAGAGGCAATACCCACAAGCGTATGTTCATCCATTGGTTTATTGTTATTCAACGAGCGTACACCATGACCTTTAGCATATTGTACTTTTCCATCTTCTATAATCCCTACAGAAATTCCAGGTACATCAAAGGTTTTAATAGTATTTTCTACCAATTGGTCAACAGCCTTTTCGCTCATTTGAGCATGACCTAAAACTACAGTAAGTAGCAAGGCAAAACTTAAGTAAAGTGAAGTATTTTTCATATGATTTTAATTGATTGATAAGATCAAATATAACTAAATAAACATGAAGTGCCTGATGCACTACTATATTGCATTTTGAATATAAATGATATATATTTGTGAAGCCTATGAGTGATTATGTAGTTTCTGCCCGTAAATACAGACCCCAAACCTTTGATGAGGTTGTGGGGCAAGAGGCTATAGCTCAAACTTTAGAGCAGGCAATTGATCGAAACCACCTAGCTCAAGCATTATTGTTTTGTGGTCCTCGAGGTGTGGGTAAAACAACGTGTGCAAGAATTTTAGCCAAAAGAATCAATGAAGAAGCTGGCGAATCAGATGACAATGATTTTGCATTTAATATTTTTGAATTAGATGCCGCTTCTAATAATTCCGTAGATGATATTCGTAATTTAGTAGACCAAGTACGATTCCCACCACAAGTAGGGCAATATAAGGTGTATATTATAGATGAGGTGCATATGTTGTCCAACGCAGCTTTTAATGCTTTTTTGAAAACATTAGAAGAGCCACCAGCGCATGCTATCTTTATTTTAGCCACGACAGAAAAGCATAAAATCATCCCTACCATCTTATCTAGGTGTCAGATTTATGATTTTAAAAGAATTCAAATTGCTGATATTAAAAATCATCTGGCCAAAATTGCGGATAAGGAAGGGGTTACTTACGAGGATGATGCCTTGCATTTGATTGCACAGAAGGCAGATGGTGCTTTGCGTGATGCATTATCCATTTTTGATCGCTTAGTAACTTTTGGTAATGGTAATTTAACTATGGCTGGAGTTACTGAGACTTTGAATGTCTTGGATTACGAAACTTATTTTGCTATCACTGATGCTTGTTTACAAAATGAAATTCCAAAAGCATTAAAGATCTTAAATACTATTTTAGAAAAAGGGTTTGATGCTCAATTATTTATTTCTGGTTTAGGAGGGCACTTTAGAGATTTATTAGTGTCTCAGAGTGCAGAAACAGTGGAATTATTGGAAGTTGGGGAAAATACCAAAACGAAATATTTGGAGCAAGGAGCGAAGTGTACCCCTCAGTTTTTAATTGATGCCATAGAAATTTGTAATCAAGCTGATATTAATTATAAATCTAGTAAAAATCAAAGACTTACGGTAGAGATTGCGCTTATGCAAATCGCATCTTTAACCCAAGGAAATTCTACAGATAAAAAAAAAAGTTTAGCATAATTCCATCCTATTTATTTGCTGGTGATACAATAAATGTACACCAAACGCATAAATCTAAAAAACTGGATGGTCAAACCACGCCAAAAGAGGTAAAATCTGTATCTATAAAATCATCTGAATCAGAAGAAGTTGAATCAGAAGATAATTCACCAGATTCTATTCAAAAAAGAGTGAGGGATGCAGAGAGGGAAAATGTAGAAATTGTTAGGAGGCCTCAGTACCCTGCTTTCAGTCTTAAGCATACAGTCCTAGAGGATCTGGAAGATGAAGATGAAGAGACTGAAATAGATCCATCTTTACCGAAAGATGAATTTACTGCCGAGTCATTTACTGCTTTCTGGAAATCATATCTAATGGAGCTAAAAAATGATAACAAGCCAGCATATAACGTGATGGAGACTGCTGATTGGCGCATTACGACAGATTTCAATATTGCACTGACGTTTGATTCTAGTGTGATGGTTTTAGAGTTTGATAAGTTAAAGAGTGATTTTTTACGAAAAGCGCGTAAAACTTTGAATAACTTCCACATTCAAGTAGAACCACTAATTTCAGCTGTTAAAGAAACCAAATCTCATATAAAAACTAAGAAAGAAATATATGAGGAAATGGTGAAAGTAAATCCATTAATCGAAAAATTGCGAAATGAATTAGGCTTAGATATTAATGGTGATTATTAATAGATATATCCATTTAAAACTCAATTTATTATTTCTTAACAAAGAATTCTGAATTTAATTCAATAAAATTAACTATTTTTAGAATTCGGAACAATATCACTTTATATGAAAATTACACGTCTATTTGATTTTTTAACATATCAATTAAATACAAAACCACTAGATAATGCAATAGTGACGAAACGCGATGGGGTGTGGAAGAAGACTTCTACGGTAGCCTATCAGGATTTCGCCAATCAGCTAAGTAGAGGACTTTTAAGGGCTGGAATAAAACCTGGAGATAAAGTTGCCTTGATTAGTGACATTAATAGAACGGAATGGAATATTATGGATATCGGTTTGCAGCAAATTGGTGCTATATCTGTTCCTGTATATCCATCTATCTCGCCAGAGGAATATGAATTTATATTCAATGATTCAGAGATTGCATACAGTTTTGTATCAAATAAGGAGTTGTATGATAAAATGTTGAAAACACAGAAAAATGTTCCAACATTAGAGAAGATATATACTTTTGACAAAGTAAAAGGTGCAGAGAACTGGAAAGTTATTCTGGATTTAGGTAAAGATGATAGCAATCAAAATGAGGTTGAAGATTTAAAGAAAAGCATTAAATCGGATGATGTAGTGACTATCATTTATACCTCGGGTACCACCGGAAAGCCAAAAGGAGTAGTACTTACACATAATAATATTGTAAGCAATGTATTGGCTTCTGATGAAATTGTTCCTGATATGGGAGATCATGCTAAGGCTTTGAGTTTCTTGCCGGTTTGTCACGTTTTTGAACGTATGTTACTATATCTATATCAATACAATTCTATTTCCATCTACTATGCAGAGAGTATTGAGGCTATTGGTGATAACTTAAAAGAAGTAAAGCCAACGGTGATGACGGTGGTGCCAAGAGTGGTAGAGAAAGTTTATAATAAAATTTATGACAAAGGTTCTACGGCAGGAGGTATTAAAAGTAAAATTTTTATGGCTTCTCTTAAATTTGCAGAGAACTATAAACCATTTCAAGAAATGTCTTTTGCACAGAAGCTTCAATATAAAGTTTTTGATAAGCTAGTATTTAGTAAGTGGAGAGAAGGTGTTGGAGGTAACATCGTATGTTTGGTCTCAGGTAGTGCCAAATTAAACTCAGATTTAAATAGAATGTTTTGGGCGGCAGGGATTCCAATTTTAGAAGGTTATGGACTTACTGAAACATCCCCAGTGATTTCTGTGAATGCCATGGAGCCTGAATCTTTTGCGTTAGGAAGTGTGGGACGTGTATTGAGTAATCTAGATGTACGTTTAGGTGAAGATGGAGAAATTCAAGTCAAAGGACCAAGTGTCTTTAAGGAATACTATAATGACGTAGAGAGAACAAAGTCAGAATTTACAGAAGATGGCTATTTCAAAACCGGAGATGTAGGAGAGTTCAGAAATGAATTATTATACATTACAGATCGCAAGAAGCAAATGTTCAAAACAAGTGGAGGTAAATATATAGCACCTCAGATTATAGAAAATGCTATGAAACAAATTCCATTTATAGAACAAATTATGGTAGTAGGGGAAGGGCAAAAGATGCCTACTGCACTCATTCAACCAAATTTTGATTATGTAAGAGAATTTATAAAGAAGAATAATCTTACCATCGAGAATCCGACAGATGAAAGAATTGCAAATAGTGCGGCTTTAAAGGAAATCATTAGAGAACAAATTAAGGGGGTCAACAAACAATTTGGACATTGGGAACAAATTAAAAAGTTTGAACTAACGCCAGAAGTGTGGTCAGAAGAAAATGGATTATTAACGCCTACTTTAAAACATAAGCGAAAAGAAATTAAACAACATTTTATTGATTTGTATAATAAGATGTATCAAGATTGATTATAATTTTGAGCAATAAAATAAAACCTGAATCAGCTGATGTAGATTCAGGTTTTTCTATTTTATTTATTCACATATTTATACGATATTGATGTAATTATATTGTTTTAAACATAAATTAAAATGGACAAAAAACATATTGTAGTACTAACGGGTGCGGGAATTTCACAGGAAAGTGGTATTAAAACTTTTAGAGATTCAAACGGCTTATGGGAGAATCATGATATCATGGAAGTTGCAAGCCCCCAAGGTTTTCAACAGAATCCAGCATTGGTTTTAGATTTTTATAATCAACGTAGAAAACAATTAAAGGAAGTAGAGCCTAACGAGGCGCACAAGTTATTGGCAGCGCTGGAAGATCAATATAAAGTTACCGTGATTACCCAGAATGTAGATGATTTACATGAAAGGGCAGGGAGTTCTCATATAATACATCTGCATGGAGAATTAAAGAAAATGCGAAGTGTAAAAAATGATAATGTTTTCTTTGATATAGAGGAGGACATCAAACATGGAGACTTAGCAGAGGATGGAGGTCAATTGCGACCTCATATCGTCTGGTTTGGAGAAGCAGTCCCAGAGATGGAAAGAGCGATTGAATTAACACTAACCGCAGATATATTTATCGTTATTGGAACCTCTATGCAGGTATATCCGGCGGCATCTCTTATAGATTATGTGCCGATTAATTCTACCATATACATTGTAGACCCACAGCCCGTACCCATCACGTTAACTTCGAATATGGAGCACATTCAAGAGAAAGCAGTAGCAGGAGCCAAAATATTGAAAGATAAATTACTATAAATCAGAGGAGTTATTATTAGGGAATATAATATTGTGAAAGGTGTAAATAGTTGAAAGTAAGTGATTAATTATTTTATTTAAAAGTTCATTCAAATTTAATTTGTTTTTTAATAATTTAATTCTTTATATTTGCATCCCGTTAAATTAAAGATGGGATTTTATTGGAGAGTTGGCAGAGTGGTCGAATGCGGTAGTCTTGAAAACTATTGAGGGTCACACCTCCGGGGGTTCGAATCCCTCACTCTCCGCAAATAACCCTGTAAATCACTGATTTACAGGGTTTTGTTTTTTTGGTTGCCATTTTGGTTGCCATTTATTCTTTTAATTCTGATTAATCAATTTACTTTAAAGCCATGTTCAAGTTATAAGTGCAACTGGCCAAGTAGATTTTAGTTTTTCTATCGGACTAATGTAGCCAAACTTTCTAACTCTTCTGTTATTAATTAATTTTTCTATTTCTCTAATCCTTTTAGGACTCACTAAATTCAAGTCCGTTTTCTTAGGTAGAAACCTTCTTATCAGCCCTATTCGGTTCTCTACAGTTCCTTTGTCCTGAGATGTATAGGGTCTTGTAAAATATGTTTTGACACCGTGTTTATTAGCTAGTTGTTTGTGACCCGCAAACTCTTTTCCATTATCGAAAGTCATGGTTTTTATCCAGCTGCTACCCAATCTTGATATTCTTTTACTTATAAGCTCTTGAACGATTTTAGAGTCCTTTCCTTCCAGTTTATCTAATGTGGTTATCAACGTGGTTCTCTCCGTCATTACTAGCAAGGCTGACTTATGATCCTTTCCCATCATCAAATCAACTTCTACATCCCCTAAACGTTCTCGTTTCTCAACTATTTCAGGGCGTTTTTCGATTGATATCCTGTCTTTAATAGTTCCTCTGGTCTGTTTATAATTTCCTCTTTTAAATCTACGTCTACCGTGTCTTAAAAACCGATAGAGGTTTTTATAAGGGGCGTCCTCTCTTCTATTACTCTTCTTGCAGTCCCATATCCACTGATATAGACATTCTAAAGAAACACCCTCGATATTTAAACATTTCCATTCTACCGCAATCAACTCTGGACTTAGCTGTTCATTTCTCAACCAGCTGGCAGCTTGGTCTTTAAGCTCATCTGTGAACTTTATATATTTATTCTTTTGCCTGTGCCTGGCTTCGGTCTTTCCTTGTGCTAGGCGTGGGACATAGTTTCCTGCGTGTTGTCCACGTTTACCAATGTTCCTCTTCAGCTCACGAGTTATGGTTGATTTATGTACACCAATTAAATCAGCAATATCACTTTTACTCTTTCCTGCCTCTAGGAGAATACCAATTTGGTATCTTTGTTCCCTGTCAAGTTGTTTATATTTATTTTTCACAATTCAAATTTAGCACTTGGCTAATCAATGGGGGCTAGCCCCCATTGATTTAATTTGAGTTGCACTTATTTGTTGAACTTAGAAAATGCGATTTCAGTAGATTTTAAATTGTATCACAATTTTACTAACAGAATTAACTCTATCTGAAGTTAGTTCCTACAAATTGTTACTTCAAATAGCAATTAATATTTTTTGGATTTAATTATCTCGTTTAAGTTTAAGAAGTAGTGAAATAATTCTCACTTGTGACAAAATTTTAATCTAAATCATACATACAACTTAAATTCACGTTAAACATCATTCCAACTTTTTCCCAATTCGGTTTATACTTGAACTAAATTTCTTAAAATATTTCATAAATCCACTATAACAACCTGATTATATTGTGGTTAATTTGGTAATTTATTGTCATTAGAAATTTTTTAGTTCATTAAATATCAACATACATTGCAATCGTAATTCTTAAAAACTAATGATATGCAATTAAATGAAAACCCATTCAATGCTATTCTTTCCCGATTAGAGGTATTAAGTTCTAGATTGGAAGAACTGCACCTGAAAGTAAGAAATCCACCTGAAAGAAATTATACTGTAGATGAAGTATCAAAAATTCTTCACCTATCTGCTCAGACGGTAAGATCCAAAATTCATGATGGAATTATAGAAGCGGATATAAATACAAAACCTTTTCTTATCCCCCATAGTTCTATTTATGACGAGAATAATCAATTAAAAAAAATAAAATATAAAAGAAAAGCGTAAGAACTGATTCTTCTTACGCTTTGATATTATTCATATCTCGATTTCAGTCACAAAAGTACTGAAATTAAATCAACATTAAAAATATTAAAGTATGATTACGAAAATATTTGATGATCAGTACAATAAAAATATTCAAGAGACATCAAAAAATACAAATATTTTGGAAACTAAAACCGCTAAGCAATGGTTAGAAGAAGGCAAAAAACTAGAAAACCCCAAGGCACTTTTTGGTCAATTTTGGCATCAAGGTGAAGTTGCCATATTGTTTGCAAATACTGGGAAAGGTAAATCGGCTTTAGCAGTACAAATTGCTGATGGTATCTCAAAAGGACAGCCAATATTAGGATTAGAAACAGCAAAATCTAAAATCCTTTACATAGATTTTGAGTTAAGTACAAAGAGTTATCAATTACGGTACACTTCAGAATCAGGAGAACTATACAAATTCAATGAAAATTTTTTGAGAGCTGAGATTAGTAAGAAGAGTATTCTATTTTCAGAAGATGAAAGTTTTGAGGAAAAACTCATTAAATCTATTGAAGAATTATCAATAGAATCTCAGGCAGAAGTTATTATCATTGATAACATCACTTTTCTTTCGGCATCAAATGAAAAAAGTAAAGAGGCTTTAGAATTAATGAAGTTAATTCTACAGATTTCAAGAAAGAATACAAATCCTAAAGCAATTTTACTCATAGCCCATACACCCAAACGAGATAAGTTTAGACCAATCCAGTTAGAGGACTTAGCAGGCTCAAAGGCTCTATCCAATTTCACAGATGTCTGTTTTTGTATTGGAGAATCAGTTCAAGGCTCTGATGTAAGATACATAAAGCAGCTCAAAAATAGAAATTACCCTATTGTTTTTGACCATCAAAACGTATTGAATTGCCAAATGATTAAATCTGAAGGGTTTTTACAATTTGAATTTTTGGATTTTGGAAAAGAAATAGACCACCTTGTTGACTCAAAAGATGAAAAAGAAGAGAGAAATGAAAGGGTTCGTGAACTAAATGCCAAAGGTCTAAGCAATGTGAAAATAGCAGATAAATTAAATATTTCTGAATCAACAGTACGTAGAATATTGAAGAATGACGAGAAATGACGAGTTGGAAATCGGAATTATAATGCTAATAATCAGATATATAAGCCTTGATTTAAGTCGAAAATTCGTCATTCGGCAAAGTGTATAGGTGAAAATTCGTCATAAGATGACGAGTTGAAAGTGTAGACAGTTTTGAAAATGACGAATTTAGCACCAGTTTTAGTCTTTAAATTAAACAAATACAAATAGTTACACTCGAATTTTGACTCGTCAAAATTCGTCAAAACATAAAAATAATGACGAATTACAGATATTCATTAGAAAAATATAAAGGACCAAATCAAAAAGTAAAATGCCCTAATTGTGGAGCAAATAAAAGATTTGTTCGCTATGTTGATATTACAACAGGAGAAATCCTCAACGAAAATGTAGGAAGGTGTGAACGCAAAGAGAGTTGTGGTTATCATTATAGACCTCGAGAATACTTTCAACATTCAGGAACGAGACCAGTTTTTAAGAAAGTGGAACCCCCACCTGTATTACCAATATATTTTTATGATTTTACACTTGTTGATAAATCTTTATTAAACCATACCAAAACAGATTTGTTTAGATATTTGGTTCAATATTTTAAGGAAGAACAAGTCAAAAATACATTTCAAAAATACTTTGTTGGTCACTCAACTAAATTTAGAAATTCCATAGTTTTTTGGCAGATTGATGAGAAAGAAAATGTGCGTTCGGGCAAGTATATGGTATATAATTCCACAACTGGAAAACGAGATAAAAGCAAATTTTTCTGGTCAAAAGTTCCTGAAAATTATCAGCGAGAACAATGTTTTTTTGGACTTCATTTATTGAATAAACATTGTCCAAGTGAATATAAAATTGGAATTGTAGAATCTGAAAAAACGGCTTTGATTTGCGATTTATTTTTCAATGAAAAAATCATTTGGTTAGCTTCTGGTGGAATGCAAAATCTGAATCTAAAAAAATTCTTACCGCTTGAAAATAGAACTATTATTTTATTTCCTGACTTGTCTAGTTGTAATTCGAAAAAAACCTCATTTACTTATTGGAAAGAATTCGGAAATAAAGTTAAACAGAGATATAAAATTGATTTGAAAATCAATAATTATTTAGAGCAAATCAGTAGCGAAAAACAGAAAAACCTGCAATTAGATTTAGCAGATTTTATACTGGATGAAATGAAAATTGATAAAGCGAATGAAATTGGTGGGTGCTAGGTTCTGTATAATACAAGCAGTACCCTAAAATATTCAAAACCTAAAGTTTTGAACATTTCTTAGGGCTGCTTGGTTTGCTCCTATCGTCGACAAACGGTAAAATCCTAAAGGATTTTAAATTATCAAAACTATAAATAGATGAAAGAAATTAGAAAAAATTTTCTTGAAGAAATTGAGAAATGGAATCAGGAACTAATTGTTAAATCTCAGAAAGAGAAAAAGAAAAATCAATATAGAGAATGGGGTAAGTTAGGTGGCAGACCTCAAAAAGGGAAAGATAAATTATCCGAAAAAATGATGCTCTCATTAACGGTAGAACAAAAACGTAAATTGGATCTACTAAGTAAATCTTTTGGAATAAAACCTCAAGAATTACTCAGGAATTTAATTTCAAATACAGAACCCCGAGATCCCGAAAGAAACAAAATATTACTTGAATATAGAACCAATTTTAAACGAATTTCAAATCATTTTAAAAGCGGGGTTTGGACATTGTCCGAAAAGAAAAAATTTACCAGTGAATTAAATGCGGTCATTTTACTAATTGAAAACAATTTAAAATCTAAGCAATGATAGGAAGAGCAGTAACCACCATTGGAAGTTTGTCTGGCTATGAATATGCCGAAAATGATGAGAAAATGTCCTATGGAAAGAAATATAATTTAACAGGTGAGACACACCAAGAACAATGGAATGAGTTGAGAATGATTGCCTCATTGAATGACGCCATTCCAAGAAAGAAATATGTCAATGCACTCATTAGTTTTGACAAGTCTCAGAACCCTGAGAAACTCACAAATCATCAAATAAAAGATATGGCAGAAACCTTTGCAAAAGAATTAGGTTTTTATGACAATCAATGGAAGTTTGCTGTCCATACAAATACAGATGAACTTCATATTCATTTTTATGCCAACCGAATTGGGTTTGATGCAAAGAATAAGGTAAAAGCAAATAATATCGGCAAACGCAGTGGGCAAATTGTAGATGCCATTGCGATTAAATATGGATTAAAAACCTCTAAAGAGATTGGAAAAGAGCGTAGGAAAAAAGCATTGAATGAATTAAATAGTTCTATTTCTGAATCAAAAACGTGGGAAGAACTTAAACAGAAAATGCAAAAGAAAGGATATCACTTTATTCTAAATAAAAACATCAAAGGTCTGAATGGAGCGAGAATAGTTCCAATTGAATATTATAAATCAAATGATCAACTTTCTGAAAGAGAAAAAACTACTCAAAAAGGCTATAAACTATCTCAATTATCGAGAAAATTAAAAATTCAGGACATTGCAAATCAACTTGAAAGAAACAGAAAACTTATGTACAGCTTTAAACGATAAAACTATGCAAAACAAAGAAAATGCAGCATTAAATAATGCAGAAAAACAACAAAATATTGAGGAAAACCCAATAGAAATGCTCTCTAAACAAATTGAGGAATTATTCCATTTGAATAAAAGCCTTTTAGATTTTTATAGTGACGGCACAGAAAAAATTTCAAAAAAAATGGAAGGAGTATCCCAAAGTTTTCTGGACAAATTTCACACACAGAATAAGCAACTGGAGGAATCTTTAAGAAGGTATATTCAAAGTTTGAAACCTGTACCATTAATAATACCAAAAGAGGAAAAGCAGTATTTGCACAACTTTGAAAGAAAACTCGAAATGTTCGCTAAGCATAAATACCATTTTTTGTGGATGTTAATCATTCCCTTAGTATTTGCAGTAATAACAGGGTATTTAGCCGTCAATTTTTATAAAACAAGTGTTCTTACCAAGACAGAAGCAAGAAACGAGTTTATAGAACAAGTAAAACTAAATGGGGACATAATTACCAGTAAAGCCAAATTGAGTGCATTAGACAACGAAAAATTAATTCTATCTGCCTTTCTGAAAAAAGAAAAGGAATTCAGTAGAGCGTATAATTTATTTCGAGATGGAGTAATGGAAAGCCATCAGGAATCCACTTTTTTCCAAAGTCCCACTTCGGATAAAATCACCGAATAGTATTAAAGTTAAGTAAAAGAATTTTCACTAAAACCCTTTTGCAATGTAAGCCACAAAAATTGAATTAAGCAAGGGTATATAAATGGCGAAGACATTATTATTAAATTTTGTTTTCGCCACCCTTGCATAAATCAATTTTCTTTCTTTTAGGTGGCATAAGGGTTGTTAATGAGATGATATGTATTATGTTATTAAAATATCTAAAACCTTAAAAAATGTTATATTAGCATTGTATAATCTAATTTAAACCCTTATAAATATTTGTAAATGGATAAGTTGCATATATTTATGAGTTACCGGCAAGTGTAAAATGACACTCAAACATTTAAGAACGAACAAAAAGAGTATGAAGAAATATACCTGTCCGATGCACTTACAAGTGATAAAGGACGAACCAGGGAAATGTCCGCTTTGCGGAATGGATTTAGTTCCTATAGGTGGCAGTAAAAAAGAAACACACAGACATCACGGAGACCACCAACAATACGACCATAAAGAAAATTCGCATCATAGCGAAGACCACAGCCATCATTCGCATAGTGGCTACGACAAACACGAAGGACATCATACCCACGATTTCCTCAAACGTTTTTGGGTAAGTTTGATCATTACCGTTCCCATTTTGCTCTTATCGGAAATGATACAGCATTGGTTCGGTTTTACTATTGCTTTTCCGGGAGATAAATATGTACTGCTGACATTAGGAACTATTATTTACATCTATGGTGGAATGCCTTTCCTGAAAGGAATGGTAGGCGAAATTAAAGCCAAAGCCATCGGTATGATGACCTTGGTAGCCATCGCTATTACTGTCGCTTATGTATATTCTGTAGCCGTGGCACTGGGATTGAAAGGTATGGATTTCTTTTGGGAGTTGGCAACCCTTATCGTGATTATGCTTTTGGGACATTGGTTAGAAATGCGTTCTACTATGGCAGCTTCAAAAGCATTGCAGTCATTGGTGGCACTTTTGCCAAACGATGTTACTGTAGAACGACACGGAGAAGCCATAAAAATAAAACTCGAAGACCTAAAAAACGGTGAAACCATTATCATCAAACCCGGTGAAAAAATTCCTGCCGATGGAACAATTGTCGATGGAGTTTCTTATGTAAACGAAAGTATGCTCACAGGCGAAAGTGTTCCGGTGAAGAAGGAAAAAGACGGAAAAGTAATTGCAGGTTCTATCAATGGCGAAGGTGCGTTAAGAGTTACAGCAACAGGTGTGGGTAAAGACAGTTACCTCAATAAGGTTATTAATTTAGTTCAGGATGCACAGGCAGCAAAATCAAATACACAAAATATTGCCGATAAAGTAGCCAAATGGCTTACATATATTGCCATTGCAGTGGGAGTAATCACTTTTATTTATTGGTTTGGCAGTAGCGGAGATATTGCGATTGCTTTGGAAAGAATGGTTACGGTAATGGTTACTGCTTGTCCACACGCTTTGGGCGTAGCTATACCGTTGGTTGTTGCTATTTCTACCACGCTTTCTGCTACTAATGGCTTGCTCATTCGCAACCGTACCGCTTTTGAAACCACACGAAAACTATCCACGATTATTTTCGACAAGACAGGAACGCTTACCAAAGGTTCTCACGCAGTGGAAAAAGTTATCCCATTAACCGATAAATATGCTGCCGATGAAATGATACAATATGCAGCAGCCGTTCAGCAATATTCCGAACACCACATTGCAAAAGGCATTTTGAAAACTCTAAAAGAAAGAAACCTTGAACAATGGAAGTCGGAGAATTTCAGCTATATGGCAGGTATAGGTGTAAAAGCAGTAGTGAACGGAAAGGAAGTGGTAGCAGCCGGACCTAATTATTTCAAACAGAACAATCTTACTGAGCCTGAAACTCCTAAAGAAATCAATCAAAATATTGAAACCGTCAATTATGTTTTTATTGACGGTGAAGTTATCGGCATTATCACCTTGGCTGACAGTATTCGTGAGGGTTCTCAACAAGCCATTGACGAGTTAAGAAAGATGAACATCAAATCCATTCTGCTTACAGGCGACAATGAAAAAATTGCGGCAGCCGTATCAAAGCAGTTGGGAATGGACGGTTATATCGCAAATGTACTGCCTCATGAAAAGCAGGAAAAAGTAAAAGAATATCAAGCCAAAGGTGAAGTGGTTGCGATGACTGGAGATGGCGTGAATGATGCACCTGCATTAGCACAGGCAGATGTAGGTATTGCAGTAGGTTCAGGTACGGATGTAGCAGCCGAAACAGCCGATATTATTCTGGTGAACAGCGACCCAAGAGATGTAGTAAAAATGATTGACTTCGGTAGACGGACATATAAAAAGATGGTTCAAAATCTCCTTTGGGCAGTTGGTTACAACGTAGTCGCCATTCCGCTTGCAGCAGGCGTGCTTTATCCGAATTTCGTTTTAAGTCCTGCAATGGGTGCGGTTTTGATGAGCGTAAGTACAATTGTGGTTGCCATAAATGCAAGCCTTTTAAAAATTAATAAATGATAAGACAAAACACCAGCCGGTAACAAGATATTGCCAAAAGCGGGGCTGAAAGTCCAAACTTCAACATTTTTACTTCTATTCCGCAAAAACCATTTTTTATTTGCTTTGAAAAATGTAAATTAGCAAACAAAAAAATGGTTTTGCTAACTGCGGTGCAAAGTTCAGGTTTTGTGCTTCGATTTCCCCGCCTTCGGCAATACCCAAACCGTTGTGTGTAATCTAAAAAACCCACGAAATGAATAATTCAAAATATACTAACTTTATATTAATGCTGATTTGTTCAGCAATCTCAATGTACATTACAATGTACTTCAACACCTACGAATTGAGTCACGTATTTTTCAGTTGGACAAGGATGTATATGACTTTTATTGGTATTGGTGGTATGGCAATTATTATGTTTTTGTTTATGAGAAAAATGTACACGGATAAGATTAAAAACATAGCCATCATCCTCGGGAGTGTAGTACTGATGATTGCTTCAACTTTTTTGGTAAGGCAACAAATCCCGATAGATGATGTCAAATGGATGAGAGCAATGATACCGCACCATTCTATTGCGATACTAACCAGCAACAAAGCTGAACTAAAAGACCCAGAAGTCAAAAAATTAGCCGAGGAAATAATTAAGGCTCAAGAGCGAGAAATTGCTGAAATGAAAAAGATGATTGAACGACTCGAAAAAGAAAAATAAATTGATGAAAAATCTAATATGCCTTATAATACTCGCATTAAGCACAAATTTTCTAATTGCTCAGGTGGGTACAAATGGTGATAACAGAGAAGAAACAGGCAGACCAATAAAGGAATATAATTTAACCATTGAACAGAATGAAATCACTTTAGCAGGTGTAACTGCCGATGGAATGACCGTTAATGGTGGTATTCCCGCACCAACATTGGAGTTTACCATAGGCGACCTTGCTATCATAAACGTGACCAACCAAATGGATGTGGAAACTTCCGTGCATTGGCACGGCATCATATTACCTAATTTTCAAGATGGAGTTCCCTACCTAACCACGCCACCAATTAAACCAAACACTACATTTCAGTATCGGATTCCCATAAATCAAACAGGAACATATTGGTACCACTCGCATACGATGC
>JBPCUN010000163.1:0-16170 GCA_051011115.1 Weeksellaceae bacterium | reverse complement strand
TCGTACTGGGGATGGTGGTCGATGATGCCATTATCGTAGTGGATAATTACATCGAGAAAGTGGACGAAAAAATACCGTCGTGGACTGCCGCCTGGCAGAGTGCCACGCAGTTGATGGTTCCCATTTTCACGGCTACGCTTACCATTGTCCTATCGTTTCTGCCGTTGGCATTTACGCTTACCGGGCTTACGAGAGAGTTTGTGCAATGGATACCGATTACCGTAAGCATAGCTTTGGCAGTTTCGTTCCTTGTAGCCTTGTTTCTTACACCATATATGTGTTATCATTTCCTTAAAAAAGGATTGAAAAACCATGATGCACAAAAACCTAAAAAACGGAATTTCTTAGATAGAATGCAGGATGGTTTTGACAGAGCTATAGAGTTCTGTATGAAATATCAGAAAACGACTTTGTTTGCAGGTCTGGCGATTTTCTTCCTTTCATTTGTGGTAGGCAGTCAGGTAAAAACCGAGTTTTTCCCTATCGTAGAAAGAAACCAGTTCAACCTTGAATTGTGGATGGATAACGGTACGAATATCCACGAAACCGAAGCAGCCGTTAAGAAGATAGAAAAGGAAATTGCAGGCGATAAGCGCATTGTAAACACAGCAAGTTTTATCGGTACAAGCTCGCCACGTTTCTACTCTACCTATGCACCGGAGCACCCACGGGAAAACTTTGCGCAGGTATTCATCAATACCACAAGCAAAGATGCAACGGCAGAAATGATAGACGAGTATGTACAGAAATTCAACAACTACCTGCCGAACGGTTATGTGCGGGTTAGGCAGCTAAGCAAGAAGCAGCAGCCCGCACCGATTGAGGTACGTGTAATTGGTAAGGATATTACGCAACAGAAAAAAGTAGCCAAAGAAGTAGCGACAATACTAGAAAACACAAAAGGAGCAAATTGGGTACGTACAGATTATCAGGATGATTATGTAGGTCTTAAGGCTGTGGTAAAAGAAGATATCGCGTTGCGATTAGGTGTTACCAAAGCACAGATTGCACAGGCTTTAGGTGCTAAAATAAAAGGTTTTCCTATATCACAAATGTGGGAGGGCAACAAAGCCGTAGATATTGTATTGAGAACAGACGAAGCAGACCGGGAAAATCTGGATGCTTTGGGCAATATGTACATTACCTCATCATTAGGTGCTAAAGTTCCCTTAAAGCAGGTGGTAGATTTACAACCATCTTGGCATACAGGAGCCATCGTACACCGCAACGGGTTGAGAACCCTGACCGTTTCTTCCGAAGCGCAGTTAGGCAGAAAGCCCGCAGAAATATTTGCAGAGGTACAGCCTAAAATCGAAAGCCTGAAATTACCGAAAGGCATTAAGATTGCCTACGGCGGCGAGTACGAAGACGGACTGGAAAGCGGTCCCAAAATGGGAAAATCCTTTATGATAAGTTTTGTATTGATATTCCTTGTCCTGTTATTCCAGTTCAAGCGTGTAGGTAAAGTATTCATTGTACTGGCATCATTCCCGTTGAGCTTGCTTGGCGCAATGCTCGGATTGTACCTGACAGGTTACGAGTTCGGGTTTATGGCAATCATCGGTATTACCGCCCTATTGGGGATTGTAGTCCGAAACGGAATTATCCTTGTGGACTATGCAGATGAACTGGTAAAGGAACACGGGCACACAATTAAAGAAGCAGCCCTGTTAGCAGCCAAACGAAGAATGCGACCAATCTTCCTTACTTCTATGGCGGCGACAATCGGATTGATACCGTTGATGTCGAGTGGTTCGCCCGAATGGGGACCGATTTCAAGTACGATTTCAATCGGGATTTTGGTATCAATGGTTACCACTTTGTTTATCGTTCCAGTATTGTATTACAGGTTCGTGAAACCGCCTAAAAATAAAGAGTTGGATGAGCAGTACGAGCTTAATGCCGAAAATGTTCAACCCAAAAATCACTTATCATAAAAAGAGATTATGTTACAGAAAAGATATAAAACAGTCATAAAGGTTTTTGTATGCACTTTCGCTCTCTTTCAGGGAACAGAAAACCTCTTTGCCCAACAGCAATTAACTCTTGCAGAAAGCAAAGAGCTGGCATTAAAAAACAATTACAGGATTAGTAAAGCCAAAGAAGATGTTACTGCTTCCAGATCTGAGAAACAAATATCAGACGCGACGGCAAGACCCAAAATAGATGCTTCTGCAACTGCATTTTACTTTGGTGAGCCATTAAATTCCATGCTTCCTGAGTACGGTTTCGCCCCGATGGTAAGCGTTACTCAGCCTATTTATACAGGAGGAAAGATTAAGTACGGTAAACAAATGGCGGAAACCAATATAGAGATGAGCAATGCTCAGCAGAGATTGGTCGAAGACGATGTGTTGTTAGCTACCGAAACTGCCTATTGGATTGTAGTACAGGCTAAAGAAGAAATAAAAATGGAGAAACAAGTTAAAAGACAGTTAGCTTCCCATTATACTTTTTTAAATAATCAATTCCAGGCAGGTATTATTTATAAAAATGATGTGCTTCGGGCAAAAGTACTTCAAAATGAAAATGAAGCTCGATTACAGGCGGCTGAGAACAAACTAATATTAGCCAAAAAAAGATTAATCCAGTTAACTGGAATAGAAGAACAAACGGATATTGATGTAGTTGGTTCATTGAGTGATGATGAATTTAGAAACTATGAGATGTTACAAAGCGTACAAGTAAATCGTCCTGAAGTAGACTTAGCCACAAGTGCCATAAAAATGAGTGAACTTACAAAGAATATGCTCAGAGCCGATCTAAAACCGACAGTTGGCTTATCACTTAACGGAATGGCTGCCTTTGGAAAAGAAGGTATTAATTTTGGAGATCCAACCAAAAACAGTATGCTTACTTATTTCGGAATGTTAAGCGTAAAGATTCCCGTATTCGATTGGGGAAGTAAGCGAGAGAAAGTAAAGCAACAGGAAGCTAACATACGTTCGGCAGAATATGGATTGAGAGAACTTCAAAGCCAGATTAATGTGGAGATAGAACAAGCAACACTTAACCTTCAACTGCAGGCAAACAATATAGATTTAATGCAGGCTTCACTAATTGAAGCTGATGAAAATCTAAAATTAAGTAATGATCGTTTTCAAGCAGGAACTATCACTGGAGAAGATGTATTAATAGCAGAAACACTTTGGCAGCGTGCGTATAGCAGTATGCTTGATGCAAAAGTAAGATACAAAATTGCTGAAGCTGTTTATCACAAAGCCATCGGACAAATAAAACAGTAGTCATTAACAATATAATGTAGAGGCTCAATATGCCTCTACATTTTTAAAATTGAAATTATGATAAAATGATACAAGAACAGCATACTGATAACCCAAAAGGTGTATTGATGATACCGGATATTTCAGGCTTTACAGATTTTGTTGTCAAGTCGAATATGTTTGTTGGAAAATATATAACAGAAAATCTCCTGAAAGTAATAATGGATAGTAATATTCTGTGTTTTGAAATTTCTGAAATTGAAGGCGATGCAATACTTTTCTATAAGTACCAAAACTTACCGACGTTTGAAGAGAGTTTAATGCAGATAGAGCTTATCTACGGTAATTTTCAAAAGGAATTACAGCGCTTATCTCAACAGTTAGCAATAGAAATACCTCTTTCTTTAAAGACAATAGTCCATTACGGTGAATTTACCCAGTACAAAATCGGAAAATTTGAGAAACTTTATGGTGCACCTGTAGTAGAAGCACACAAAATGCTTAAAAATCATATTGCAGAATATCCCCCTTATGCTTTGTTTTCAAATGCTTTTTTACAAGCCAATTTTGAGCAACCTGAACAATCAACATTAGAATACGATAATTGCGAAGACTGTAAATATTTGCCCGAAATAGGCTACATTCACTATTTATAAGACAGTAACCAGTAAATCTCGTAAATCTATCAAAGAATATTACAAGATGGAATAAAATCGACTTCTATACTTTTACATTGGATTTATTAGCTCATTTAATCCATAAAAGCAAGATGAAAAGTTTAGAAGAAAGGTTAGAAAAAAGAAGTATAAAACCAACATCAGTTAGATTATTAATTTTTCAGACAATGTCTGAATTTAAAAAAGCATTTAGCCTGACCGATTTGGAAACGGAACTAGAGACGGTAAATAAATCTACTATTTTTAGGACCTTGACCCTTTTTCATGACAACTTACTCATTCATACGATCGATGATGGTTCCGGCTCAATGAAATATTCAATTTGTAGTGATTCATGTATGTGCAATGTAGGTGACCTACATGTACATTTCAACTGTAACCGCTGTAAGAATACTTTTTGTCTTGAAAGTATTGCTATTCCTCCTATTCAGCTGCCAGATAGTTTCTTATTGCAAAGTATCAATTTTGTAATGAAGGGAATGTGTAACGAATGTTCGAGGTTTTTCAAAAAGTAAGTAACTCAGAATAAAACCTCATTTTAAAAAAACAGCCATATGTAAATATGGCTGTTTTTTATTTGCAACCAGGTTCCCGAATGCTACAGTTAATTTGGTGCTCATTAATTTTTTGTATAATGATGAGTTTTTCTAGATTTATTTATGTTGTATTATTGTTTGTTTTTCCGCTATTTGTGTGTGCTCAGGAAAAAGAAAATTCCACTGTTTTAAAAATGCTTATGAAAAAAAATATTTTGACCAAAGCTGAAGTCGATTCATTAATGGAAGTCCAAAGGATGAATGACAGCATTATTGAAAATGAAATAAAATATATTCCAATATCTAAAAGAGGAATCTTAAATAAGTACAATATGCAAGTTGGAGTATCTGCTTTTTCAACATTAAGTTTTGATAACCTGAATAGTAGTAAATCAGATGCAACTGTTCGAGGGTTATTTATACATGTAAAAGGACAATTGCATAAAAATTTCCATTATTTTGCAATGGCTGATATAAAATCTGCAAAATTGATCGATTATTATTTTGGTTGGTCACCCAACAAAAAAGTGAGTATTCAATTTGGACAACAAAAAATACCGATTTCGATCGAAAACCAGCGCTCCCCCTCCAATCTTGAATTTATTTACAACACGCGTTCTGTTGTATCCCTTATAGGAATGGGGGCAGATGTAATCTCTCTTCAAAATGGACAAAATAACTTCGGAAGAGATATGGGGCTGAAAATTTCAGGAAAATTATTTAGCAAAAAAGAGTATGATTTGGTTGAATACGGAGTAGGATTATTTCAAGGATCCGGAATAAATACCAGTATCGATAGAAGTAACAAAGACTTCACGGGAAATATTTTTATTCTACCAATAAAAAATTTGCGCCTGGGAGGCGGGTTATATTTTGGTGAAGCCGTTTATAAAGATGGAGGCGAACAAGACCAAACATTACATATAAGAAACCGCTGGGTTTTGAATGGGGAATATACGTCAAAAAAAATCTATGCAAGAGCAGAATATATTAGAGGGAAAGATGGGAATATTAATAAAAAAGGTATTTACGGTATGATGCAATGGAGTCTCAACGAAAAATGGCATATCGTAAACGGTGTTGACCATTATAGTAATAATATTTCTAAAAATAGTGAAGCAACAGATTACAAAACAGGGCTCAATTATATTTTTCATGAAAATTGCAGAGCACAGATTAATTATTTGTATTCCGATTATTCGAAAGCATGGAAAACAGCAGATAATCATAGCATCGCAATACAACTACAAGTCGTTTTTTAAATTGATTCTTTGCCCATTTTGCTTCTTCGCTACCTCGATATTTTACAAACTTCAAGTGGTATAGAATCTATTGTAAAAATATGGATCTGTATGTTAAGTTTCTCTGATACTATCTTTCGCACCTACTCTACTTTTCCAAACAATAGTTTTCTTCAGTCATTATATTGCCTTCAGCTTATCATATTATCAAATCCGATTGCAATCGGATTTGATAATAATTTTACATGCAATTTTGAAAACAAATGGTTTTCAATGTAAATACAGAAACACTCGGAAGTAAGGCTGAATGATAGTACTTCTACACGGGAGAACTTTGGCGCAATTCCATATCTTGTATAATTGACTTTCTCACTTATCTGATAACTAACAATATCTTTTATGATCTTAAATAACTTGTTAAAATTTGTTTGATGTTGTGCGTGTTGGGTGAGTTTGTTTGATCAATCACTTTGATCACTTCATAATATCTTTTTGTTCTCTATTTACAAAAATCAACTCCACCAACAGGTTAAGTTACAACCTCTGAATGCCTGTTTGTCGAGTTGAATGGAACTCTAATTTGCAACCAGGTTCCCCAAAATGACAATTAACTTTGTTATATAATTAAAAAATATTATTATGGCAATCAAAAAACATATATCAGAAATTGCGGATAGTGCATATAAAAGCGATCTCTCGTTTGATGTAATAACCTTTGAATGTGCTGTTCCCGACAAAAAAAACGTAACAGCTTTTACGGCAGCATTGCAATCCCATTCAACGCATCCAATAGCAAGCAGCGTGCTCAAGTTTCTTTCGCCAATTATTTTATCCGATTACAAGGTGGAAAAATTTGAAGAGATACCGGGCCATGGCATCAAAGGGTTTGTGAACGGACACGAAGTCATCATCGGCAATATAGCCTGGATGAAATCTTATGACTTCTATTACGATGAAAGTTTAGACCACGTAAACGAAAAGGTGGTTATTGTAATGATTGACGACAGGTACACAGGCTGTTTTTTCATTACCGAAACCACAGCATAGCAACCGCTCCTTTCCAAAAGGCAAATTTTATATACTCCAAAATAGCCGTGTTGCTTTTGCAACTAAGTTCCCAAAACCCCATAGTAATTTTGCCTTATAAATGGAAATTAAAAACAATTAATAGATATGTCAAAACTATGTTGCAGTACAGATAACAATCTGAACCTTGTAAAAAAAAAGGAACACAAACACAAATATGATACGCAGGGTAATCAGTTGTGCTGTGTAAGAACAGAGAAAATTTATGAAAAAGCAGGAGCAGCAGATTTGCTAAAAGATGCCAATCATAAAGATGACGGACACGGACACACTGACGGCAGCAGTTGCAGTGAAGACGATGCCGGACATTGTGATGATGAGGAAGACCATCACGACCACAGCCACCACCATCACGACCACGGTCATAAACACAGCCATAACAAAAAAGGTGGTCATAACCACGACCACGGACACGACCATAGTCACGGACACGGGCACAGCCACGGGGATGACCACGACCACAGCCACGACATAGAGGGCAAAACAGCGTTTCAGCTTTTTATGCCTGCGGGTATCTCATTAATTTTATTGCTTATCGCCATCGGGTTAGATAATTACTTTCCACAGGATTGGTTTACCGGATGGGTACGAATTGCTTGGTATGTAATTGCCTATATCCCTGTCGGACTACCCGTAATTAAAGAAGCAATAGAAAGTATCCGGTATAAAGATTTCTTTTCAGAGTTCTTCTTAATGGGTATTGCTACAATAGGAGCATTTGCCATAGGCGAATATCCCGAAGCAGTAGCCGTTATGTTGTTTTATTCCGTAGGAGAAGTTTTTCAGACCATTGCAGTATCAAGAGCCAAAGGAAATATTAAAGCCCTGTTAGACCAACGTCCTGATGAAGTTACGGTTCTTAGGGCAGGCAAAGCGGTTGTGATAAAAGCCGAAGATGCTAACATTGGCGATATTATCCAATTGAAACCGGGCGAAAAATTAGGCTTGGACGGCGAATTAGTTTCGGATAGTGCTTCATTCAATACAGCAGCACTCACAGGAGAAAGTAAACCCGACACCAAAGGTAAAGGCGACACTGTACTGGCAGGTATGATTAACCTGAATACCGTAAGTCAGATAAAAGTTACTACCGACTACGCTGATAGTAAATTGAGCAAAATTCTGGAATTGGTACAGGATGCAACTTCTCAAAAAGCACCCACCGAATTATTTATCCGTAAATTCTCCAAAGTTTATACGCCAATCGTAGTGTACCTGTCAATAGCCATTACTTTGCTGCCTGCACTCTTTGTAGATAACTATGTATTCAGCGAATGGCTGTACAGAGCATTGGTATTTTTGGTTATCTCTTGTCCTTGTGCGTTGGTAATTTCCATTCCGTTAGGTTACTTCGGTGGTATTGGAGCAGCGAGCCGGAACGGTATCTTGTTCAAAGGTTCCAACTTCCTTGATATTCTTGCCAAAGTTGAAAACGTAGTAATGGACAAAACAGGAACGATGACCGAGGGCGTTTTCAAAGTACAGGAAGTATTCATAAAACCGGAGTTCAACAAAGATGAAATCCTGAACCTTGTCAATGTTTTAGAAAGCCAAAGTACGCACCCTGTGGCAACCGCAATCCACAATTACTGGGGAGAAGTAGATACCACAGTGAAACTTGAAAATACGGAAGAAATTGCCGGACACGGGCTAAAAACCACTGTCAACGGTAAAGAGCTGTTGGTAGGTAATTTCAAATTGCTTGACAAGTTCAATATCAGCCACGATGCAGACACGGCAAACATTGTTTATACCGTGATAGCAATCGCTTATGGTGGTAAGTTTGCCGGATATATAACCATTTCTGACAGCATTAAAGTAGATGCGAAAGCCGCCGTTGACAAACTGCGTAAAATGGGTGTTAGAACCACAATGTTAAGCGGGGACAAAAATACCGTGGTACAATACGTTTCAAATCAGTTAGGAATTGACAGTGCATACGGAGATTTATTGCCCGAAGACAAAGTAAATAAAGTAAAAGAAATCAAATCCCGTAATGGAAGCGTAGCCTTTATCGGGGACGGTGTAAACGATGCTCCTGTAATTGCATTGAGTGATGCGGGTATCGCAATGGGTGGTTTAGGAAGTGATGCCGCCATTGAAACTGCCGATGTGGTTATACAGGACGATATGCCGTCTAAAATCCCGATGGCTATCAATATCGGGAAACAGACGAAGAAAATTGTTTATCAGAATATTGTTTTGGCGTTCGGTGTGAAAGCAATTGTACTGATACTCGGAGCAGGCGGACTGGCTACAATGTGGGAAGCCGTATTTGCCGATGTAGGTGTGGCATTATTAGCAATTCTAAATGCGGTGCGAATACAGAAAATGAAGTTTTAATTGTTGGATTTGACTGCCGCCGAAAATATTCTGCGGCAGTTTTTTTTGACCTAAACCAAAAAGGAAGATGGCAAAACATCAATCACAGGCATCGCTTATTAATTGTCAAAAACAACATTGAACACAAACATTAACCAAATTGTAAACTATACCAAAAATAAATGCACACAAAAAGAGGCTGTTTCAATATTGGAAACAGCCTCTTCGCATTAAAAGAAAATTATAGAATTATAACGTACCTCTGCGTTCCTGCTCTCTTTCGATAGACTGGAACAAAGCCTTAAAATTTCCTGCGCCAAAACCTCTTGCACCCATTCTTTGGATAACCTCAAAGAAGAATGTAGGGCGGTCTTCCACAGGTCTTGTAAAGATTTGCAATAAATAGCCCTCTTCGTCTGCATCAATCAAAATACCCAATTCCTGTAATTCCTTTATATCCTCTTTAAATCGGTGCATATGCGCTTTTAAACGGTCTGGAATAGCATCATAATACGCTTGTGGCGGTCTTGATAGAAATTCAACACCTCTTGATTTAAGGTCGTTTACCGTCTTTACAATATCGTCCGTAGTTACCGCAATATGCTGAACACCCTCGCCCTCATAAAATTCAAGGTACTCTTCAATCTGCGATTTCTTTTTGCCCTCTGCGGGTTCGTTAATCGGGAACTTAATTCTGCCGTTACCATTTGCCATTACTTTTGACATCAGGGCAGAATATTCGGTTGAAACCTGCTTATCATCAAAAGACAGAAAGTTTTCAAATCCCATTACATCCTCAAACCATTTTACCCAGGTGTCCATTTGGTTCCAGTCCACATTGCCCACCATATGGTCAATATATTTCAGTCCGGCAGGAGCAGGATTATATTCGGTTTCCCATTTTTCATAACCTGGCATAAAAATACCGTTGTAGTTTTTGCGTTCGGTAAACATAAAAATGGTTTCGCCATACGCATAGATACCCGATTGTACCACTTCGCCGTTTTTATCTGTGGTTACGGTAGGTTCCATAAATGCTTTTGCACCTCTCGATGTGGTTTCTTCAAAGACTTTGCGGGCATCTTCCACCCAAAGACCAACCACTTTGATGCCATCGCCGTGTTTTTTAACGTGTTCGTTGATTTCAGAATTAGACCGCATTCCGGTAGTTAAGACCAACCGTACTTTATCCTGTTTTACCACGTAAGATGCCCTGTCTTTCATTCCCGTTTCCAGTCCGGCATAAGCCTCTGACCGAAATCCGAAAGCGGACTTATAATAATGGGCAGCCTGCTTCGCATTGCCTACATAAAACTCTACATAGTCGGTTCCTAAAATCGGTAAAAAGTCCTGTGCACCTTCGAATATTTTATCCAAGCCGTATTCAACGTTTTTCAAATCGTTTGTCATTATAATGATTTTTAAAAATTATGTTATGTGTGATTTTGCAATAAAGGTTTTTGCACAAGTGGGATTGTGCAATAGTGTTTTAGTTCCTGAACCCGAGCTACAACATCGCCCGATGCAAAACCGAGAGAAAGGTTTTGATAGACATTTTATAATCAGTTAGCGTTATTAAGCGGTAAATGTATTCCGCTTATTCAGAACCAACACCATAATCAGTAAAAGTCACAAAACAAAACCGAAATATTACAAGCGGAACCGTTTTTGAGGTATAATCAGTAAATATCATAAATCAAACAAGGAATATCGCAAACAGCATAGCGCATTATGTTCCGAATTTTGTACCAACAAAAACAATTAAAAGTTCAATACAATGGAAAGTAAAAATCTTCAATTCAAGACAAACCTTAACTGTGGTAACTGTGTATCAAAAGTGCAGGCAGATTTAGATAACGCAGACGGTATCTGCGAATGGAACGTTGACACCACAAACAGCGATAAAATACTGACTGTAAAAGCAGAGGGCATTACCGAAGACGAGGTTGTCGCAATCATCAGGAAAAAAGGTTTTAAAGCTGAACCTGTTTCAGCATAATACCATCAGCAATTCACTAATCTTTAAAAGGAACAAAAAATGAAAAAGTTAATAGTTGCAATAACCGTAATGATGTTTGGATTTTCTGCTTTTGCACAAAATACAGGCAACCTGCTGAACAATTATATCAGCGTAAAAAATGCTTTGGTAAGCAGTGACAGCAAGGCGGCAAACACCGCTATTTCCGCACTGAACGAAGCCGTAAAGAGCGAAGACAATTTTGCACAGAAAGCAGAATTGCAGAAAGCCACCGAGAAATTAAGCAAGGCAGGCAACAACATTGAAAAGCAAAGAGCCGCTTTCAATGATGTATCTACCATAATGTGGAAACTGGTAAAACCATCCGACAAAGTAAACCAACCAGTTTACTACCAGTATTGCCCGATGAAAAAAGCATATTGGTTGAGCAAAGAAAAGGACATCAAAAATCCTTACTACGGTTCATCTATGCTTACGTGTGGTAAAGTTGCAGAAACTAAATAATACCCATTAAGGCATTGCTCATTAGGCAATGCCTTTTAATCTTTATAACCAATGCTATTTTTAAAATGGATAATCAAAAATTTCTTCACAAAAAGCTGTTGCCGCTAACCCTGTTGGCACTCTTTATATCACAAGTCAGCATTGCCCAAAAAGTAGTCCATTACGACCTGTATGTAAGAGATACGGTTGTAAACTACGCAGGCAAAGAAAAAAGGGCAATCGCTGTAAACGGGCAAATCCCAATGCCCACGCTTGAATTTACAGAGGGCGACACGGCAGAAATTGTTGTCCATAACCAGTTGAAAGAAAGTACATCCCTGCATTGGCACGGGCTATTCCTGCCCAATAAAGAAGACGGTGTACCTTTCTTAACGCAAATGCCCATAGAACCCGGCACAACCTATACTTACCGTTTCCCGATTATTCAGACCGGAACGCACTGGTATCATTCACATTCGGGCTTGCAGGAGCAGATTGGTATGTACGGCAGCTTTATAATGCACAAAAGGGCTGATGACAAAACATTCAGGAAAGGCATTGACGATTTGCCGGAAATTCCCATAATGCTAAGCGAATGGACGAACCTCAATCCCAACAATGTACACCGTATGCTGCACAATGCAAGCGATTGGTTTGCCATAAGAAAAGGCGCAACACAAAGCTATGCCGAAGCCATCCAAAGCGGTAAATTCAAAACCAAGCTGACCAACGAATGGAAACGTATGTTGGCTATGGACGTGAGCGATGTATATTACGAACGTGTGCTGATGAACGGCAATCATCATACAGACCTGAAAAGCATTGACGGCAAGCCGTTAAAAGCAGGCGACAAAGTGCGTTTGCGGATTTCTAATGGCGGTGCATCCTCTTACTTTTGGCTTCGCTACGCAGGCGGTAAAATGTCCGTAGTGGCAAGCGACGGCAACGATGTGCAACCTGTGGATGTGGACAGGCTGATTATCGCTGTATCTGAAACTTACGATGTAGTCGTTACCATTCCCGAAGACGGTAAAGCCTTTGAATTTATGGCAACTACCGAAGACCGTACCCAATCCACAAGCTATTTTATTGGCAGCGGTACAAAACAATATGTTGGGGAAATGCCACGCCTGAAATATTTTGAGGGTATGAAGATGATGAATGATATGATGAAGATGAACGGCGACCTTGACGATATGGGAATGAATATGAGCCTTAACCAAATGGATATGAACGTAGTAATGTATCCTGAAATTACAGGCGAAGAAAAGGGCAAGAAAGCTAAGGACAATGGGCAGCCAATGGAGCATCACGGGGAAAACCATAAAATGAATACGGACGAAGACCCCAACCGTTATAATGCCAATGCGTTGAGCAATATAGTAACGCTCAATTACGCAATGCTGAAATCGCCACACAATACCACATTGCCAAAAGATGCTCCGGTAAAAGAACTGAAATTTACCCTTACCGGAAATATGAACCGTTACGTTTGGAGTATGGATAATAAGGTCTTGGCAGAAAGCGACAAAATACCTGTAAAGAAAGGCGAGATTTTGAGGATTACCATTCACAACAACTCAATGATGCGCCACCCGATACACCTGCACGGTTTTGATTTCAGGGTGCTGAATGAGCACGGCGAAAATGCACCGATGAAAAATATAATCGACATTATGCCGATGGAAACCGATACCATCGAGTTTCTTGCCAATACCGAGGGCGATTGGTTTTTCCATTGCCATATCCTGTACCATATGATGGCAGGAATGAACAGGGTTTTTGCAGTGGACGATTATAAAAATCCCGAATTGCCCAACAAGGAAAAAGCCTATAAAATGTTACAGCGGGAAAGCAATATGCCACACTTAATGGCACAGAGCGACTTTGCCATCAACGGTATAGACGGGGAAGCTATGCTGATGAACGCCCGTTACAGTTTGGGTACAGAATGGCGTTTAGGCTACAACGATATGCACGGCTACGAAGTAGAAACCCATTTAGGACGTTACATCGGTAAAATGCAATGGCTGATGCCGTTTATCGGTTTCGATTGGCGATACCGCAAAATGGGAATGGACGAACACGAGCAAAACCTGTTCGGACAGGTCAATAAAAAGGACAACCGGGCAGCAGTCAGCTTGGGTGTAATGTACACCCTGCCAATGCTCGTTAATGTACAGGCAGAAGTATATCACGATGGGATTTTTCGTGTATCGTTAATGCGTGAGGATATACCTATCTCCCGAAGACTAAGAGCCGGATTTATGGTCAATACCGATTTGGAATATATGGCAGACCTGCGGTATATCCTGACAAGGCATATCGGTATCAGAACACACTATGATAGTGATATGGGCTTTGGTGTAGGGCTTTCGCTCATCTACTAAAGCATTTCAATACAAGATTGGGAAAGGTTGTAGCGTTGCTATGACCTTTTTGCTTTTTATAATACGGGCTAAATCAGTAAAAGTCACAAATCAAACAAGAAATATCACAATAGAAGGCTTTGGAATTATGCTGAATTTTGCAACAGTACAAAACATTATAAATAAATTTCAAAAAAATGGAAAATAGAGAATTTCAATTCAAAACCAACCTTAATTGTGGTGGATGCGTATCAAAAGTAAAAGCTGATTTGGACGGAGCGGACGGTATCTGCGAATGGAATGTAGATACAGCTAACAATGACAAAATTCTAACCGTAAAATCAGAGGGAATTACAGAAGATGAAATAGTTGCCATCGTTAAGAAAAAAGGCTTTAAAGCAGAACCTTTAATGGTTTAATACACAAGCCCTATTCAGTTTCAAAAGTGAAAGCGGATATGGCTTTCCTATAAGCATACTATAACAAACATATTGAAATGAGGTAATTTATTGTAGGATACCTGCAATTACTGCCTCATTTTATCCTTTTTATTGGTATCATACTTAAAATTCCGCTTTCAATGACAGATTATTGCCATACTATAATAAACGAATTAGACGATAGAATAAGTGAATTGACCTACGAGCAGAATAATTCATTGGTATCGTATGAAAATGCTATTGTGCTGGTATTGCAGAAGATTGAAGAGGTAAAGAAGCACATTCAAGAAAAGGGATTTAAAGATGCGGAAGAAGAAATATTGTTTTTCAAGCAGCTAAAGCCGCAGTTAGTTTCAAAACTTATCTTCTTCAATTCGATTTATAAAATTGAAACAAAAAGACCACGTGGAGGGGATAAAATTATCAGGAAATACCTCAATATTGAGCTTTCCAAAATCAAGCGGTACTTCGATGCCAATCTGGAATTTTACAAGTATTACAGAACCAACAGCACCCATCTTGATAACAAATACTTTGTACGTGGCAAACACGATATTAAGCTAAGTTTAGACACCTATTATTTTGAGGCAGACCACAATTTTACAACCTCACACGATTACAAAGTAGCCAAGATTATTGCCAATGATTTGATACAGGTTTATCTCGAAGACCAGTTGAATAACAACAGTCAGAAAAGAATTTGGGAAAACCCGCCTTTAAACTGGACGGGCAGCAAGACCTCACTCATCGAGTTGATATATTCGCTGCATTCGCAAGGTTCGATTGACAACGGTAATGCAGACATTAAAATCATAGCCAAAACCTTTGAAAATATGTTTAATATTGACTTAGGGGATTTCTATCATTCCTATCTGGAATTGAAAGCCAGAAAGATGAACCGCACAAAGTTCCTCGATAGTCTTCGGGATGCGCTCATTAAAAGGATGGACGAACAAGACGAAAAATAAAGGTAAAGTTTCACGGCTTTACCTTTATTTTTTATAAATTTGCAGTAATGATTTACAAGGTAATCAAATGAAAACAAGTGCAGTAAGCACCATTACTAAATCGTTACCGATAGTACTTCCGGTACTTGTAAACTACTCTTTATTAGCCGATTTAGGTTAAATTAATCTTTTTAACAAAAAAAACTCAAAACCTTAAACCTCAACCCCACAACAAAAAAAATACTTTCATTCAAGAGAAGCCACTTTATCCACGCTCCAAGCTTCTGGTTTGGCATTGAACAAAGGCTTGGTTTTGCTCCAAACCTCTTTAAAAAGTTCAGAATGCCTGTAAGTTTCCAAATCGGCTTCCGTATCCCAATAGCTATAGGTAAAAAAGATATGACTATGTGTTTTGTCTCTATACAGTTCTAAAAACTGACAGCCTTTAAAATGTCTTATGCATTCTTTGTTTGCATTAAAATGGGATAGAAATTCATCTATATGTTCTTCGTGGAAACTCATTTTAACAAGTCTTACAAACATTGTATTATGTTTTATTCATTTATAAAATTAACGCTTATGGCATCCATTAAATCCAAGCCCATTAAGGTAGAAGCACTACCAGAGGTTTGGCTGTTGCTTTTATAAACAGCAATTTCAAGATAATTGGAAGAGTTAAAAACCACCAAACTTTTACCCTCGTCGTTTCTTTTTTCCAAGGGTAAATCAAAGTTTACCACATCACTGTATTTAGAATATATTTTTTTAAAGGTGTAATTCCTGGCCGAAATTTCAAACGCCCTTCCTTTTTGGATTTTCTCAAAGAACGCTTTTTTTATGTTACTTATTACGTTTCCATAATTATCT
>JBPCUN010000162.1:0-6055 GCA_051011115.1 Weeksellaceae bacterium | reverse complement strand
TATTCATCTCTATCCGCAAGCAGAGAGTAAAATAATTAGCTTAAGTGGTGGCGATATAGTACATTTAAATGTAGATGACCCCCAAGATATTTTAAATGTGAAATGGAACGGCAATACGGGAATCTTAGAAATTCTAGCTTTTTATGAGGGTGAAGCGACAATTACCGCAAAATCGGAAAACCAACCAGACAAGGTTTTAAAAATTAAAGTTCAATCAGAAGGAGAGGTTAAAGATATTGGAGTATATGATATCACTAGCAGATATGTTTACCCCGTCCTGCTACCAACATTGGTTGTTAAAAGAAAAAATAAAGGTGTGTGGCTCTCTAGTAGTACAAATCCCTACGGTAGCATAACACCCTCTGGAGAAAGAATTTCCATGCATTTTTCACCTATTAAAAATCCGAAAGAGGGAGAATATATTGATATCAATATTAATATGCGCCCATACATTGTGGAATTTAAGGGATTAATTAAGGGACTCAATAATTTATATATAGATGAAGTCAGAGAATCCACAGTAGTATTGAGATCACGCGCCACCAAGATTGTACTGCCTTATGAGAAGTGATACAAATCATACTTAAATTAAACCTTTATTTAGTCTTAGTAAAAATTATAAACATATCTTTGTTCTCTTAAATTATTATTAATAAGCGAAATCGATATTTTATGAAAAATTATTTAACATTTAGTCTGTTGGCTATTTTATTTACAACATTTTCTTCTTGTCACAGCGATGATGATGGAAAGATATATGATTTAAAAATTGATACAACAACATTTATTCTATTAAAAGGCGAGTCTAAAGAAGTTCCTATTATTGAAGGGAATGGAAATTATACAGTCACATCCTCGGATATAAATATTGCTCAAGCAACATTGAAAGACAATTCTGTATTTGTAGAAGCAAAAAAAGCTGGTAATGCTTCCATTACAGTCGAAGATGTTAAAGGTAAAACTGCAATAATTAAAGTAACAGTAAATGACCTTATGCTCAGCGTCACAGAAGTTACTGTTATCAAAGGAAATACTTCAGAGGTAAAAGTAACTGGCTCAAAAAGTTTTACCACTAAAGCAAGTGTAGATGGTATTGTGACTTTATCTTCCAAGGATGGTATAATTACAGTAACTGGCGTAGCTGCAGGGCAAGTGGAGGTAACTGTTAAAGATATAGACACACAACAAGAAGCTAAGTTCATGGTAACAGTTGGCGTAGAATTATCATTAGACAAATATGAAATAAATATTGCAAGAAAAAGTAAAGAAATCATTGTGGTCGAAAGCTTTAAAGGAAAACCGGAAGCAGACCAACAGTACTATAATCTTGAGATTGTTGAAGGAACAGATATAATTGCAGTTCAAAAGGCTTATTATGATGGTATAGAACACCACTTTGAAATCATTAGCACAGGAAAATTAGGAACAGCTACAGTTAAAGTAACTCACACCCTCACTAATCAAGAGAAACAAGTAGTGGTTACTATTCTACCTGTAGATTTAAATATACAATTGTTCCCAGCAGAAGTTACAATGATAGAGGGTGAAACTAAAGTTATTGGAATTAACGGGAATGGAGAATATGAAGTTTCTTATTCAATGAATGGCATTGTAACGGCAACTGCAACTGAAGATCCAGAGGATGATAATGGTTTTTTGAAAGTAAATGCTTTAAAAGCAGGAGAAACTACAGTGACTATTTTAGATAATATAACCAAACAAACTAAAGATTTAAAGGTTACCGTAAATGCAGAACAAAAAGACTTTACGGTTGATGAGAATGGAGTATTAATAGAAGTAAGACCTTCTGCCTTAGTTCCAAATTTGGTAATTCCAATTTATGTTAAAGAGATACCAGATGAATATCCACCATTTTTCAAAGGGAATTCGACTATTACCAAGGTTAAAATGGAAGGAGTACGAAAACTAGGAAAATTCACCTTCGGGAATATGAATAATCTTCAAGAGGTAGTTATAGGTGAACATATCTCTGTATTAGATAAATATGTATTTGCAAACACACCTAATTTAATTTCAGTAACGATTAAAGCCACTACTCCACCGACGTTAGGCAATCTTGTTTTTAACGGTACTAAAGACACTAAAACACTTTATGTACCTGCAAGCTCATTATCAGAGTATCAAACCAATGAATGGACACAATATTTTGGTAAAATCGTTGCTATACAATAGATAGTATTTAGCACCATAATATAAAAACAGCCGTTTCAAATAAAACTTTGAAACGGCTGTTTTTACTATTAATAATCACAATTATTAAATCTACTTTAATTTAGCAATTTGCTCCTTGATAAGTTCAATCTTCTCTACAGCATCGCTTTCCTTTTTACGTTCTGCTTCAACAACAGCTTCTGGCGCATTATTTACAAATCGATCATTGCTAAGCTTTTTGCGAACAGTGTTTAAGAAACCTTCTAGATATTCCACTTCATTGGTTAACTTTTTGATTTCTTCTTCTGGGTCTATAAAATCATCTAAAGAAACGTAAAACTCTTGTTTCCCTACACGGAAAGAGAATAAATCCTCTGGTATATTATTCCCTATAATCAATTTGGCATTAGCTAGTTTTTCTACGACTGGGCTATAAAAAATATAATCTTGATTTGTGTAGATTTCTAATTGATCTTTAAGGGCAATTTGCTTTTCATTTCTCAAGTTTCTAATAGTAGAAATAACCTCAAGAGAGTACTCAAATCTTTCTAAATCCGCAGGATTTACCATGTTTGCCTTAGGGTAAGCTGCAACAATCAAAGCATCGTCAACTGCACGCTCCTTCATAGTTTGCCAAATTTCTTCAGTTAGGAATGGCATAAAGGGATGCAATAACTTCATTAGATTTTCCAAGAAAGCTACGGCCTGATCTCGTGTTTCCTCAGGAATAGGCTCCTCAAACCCTGGTTTGATTACCTCTAAGTAAGTAGAACAGAAATCATCCCAAATAAGTTTATATAAACTCATCAAAGCATCAGAAATTCGGAATTTTTCAAAATTCATTTCCATATCAGCTAAGGTCTGATTGAATTTCGATTCAAACCACTTGTTAGCATATTCAGAGGCTTTTGTTTCATTGGCCTCTACCGTTTCCCAATTATGTATTAAACGAAATGCATTCCATATTTTATTAGCAAAGTTTCGTCCTTGCAAACATAAATCTTCATCAAATAATAAATCATTTCCCGCTGCAGAACTTAACATTAACCCTACTCGAACACCATCTGCGCCATATTTGTTCATCAAATCAATAGGGTCTGGAGAATTCCCTAAAGATTTAGACATTTTACGTCTCTGCTTATCCCTTACAATTCCAGTAAAATAAACATTCTCAAAGGGTTTTTCGTCTCTAAATTCATACCCTGCCATCACCATTCTAGCCACCCAAAAGAAAATAATATCCGGACCTGTCACTAAATCCTTCGTTGGATAATAATAATTAATTTCTTCGTTATCAGGGTTATTAATGCCATCAAAAACAGAAATTGGCCACAACCATGATGAGAACCAAGTATCTAAGGCATCTTCATCTTGTCTTAAATTTTCTTTCTTTAAATCTTTTCCCGTTTTTTCTTTGGCTAAGGTTAAAGCTTCATCAATATCATGTGCTACCACAAATTCATCTTGCCCGTCCCCATAATACCACGCTGGAATCTGATGTCCCCACCATAATTGTCTAGAAATATTCCAATCATGTACATTCTCTAGCCAATGGTTCCATGTGTTTCTATATTTATCTGGAAATAGTTTTACTTCATTATTTGCAACCGCATCTATGGCAGGCTGTGCAATATCTTTCATCTTCAAAAACCACTGCACAGATAATTTAGGCTCTATCACAGCTCCAGTTCTTTCTGATGTTCCTACTTTATTTTTATAATCTTCTTCCTTTAAAAGTGCACCTACTTGGTTTAACTCTTTTGCAAAAGCTTTGCGAGCGACAAATCGATCCATGCCCTTAAACTGCAATCCAAATTCATTTAGTTTAGCATCATCGTCTAGGATATCTATAATCTCAAGATTATGCTTTTGTCCTAATTCATAATCATTGATATCATGTGCTGGCGTAATTTTCAGAGCCCCTGTACCAAATTCCATGTCCACATACTCATCAGTAATGATAGGAATCACACGACCCACAACAGGCACAATGGCATGCTTACCGTGAAACTTAGTAAACCTTTCATCTTTAGGGTTTACACAAATCGCTGTATCACCTAAAATTGTTTCTGGTCTCGTCGTGGCAATGGTTATATATTCGTCCTCACCTTCTATCTGATATTGAACATAATATAGTTTACCATTTTTTTCTTTGTAAATTACCTCTTCATCAGAGATATTTGTTTTCGCTTCTGGGTCCCAATTTACCATGCGGTACCCGCGGTAAATCTTACCTTTGTTATATAGGTCAACAAATACCTTGGTCACTGATTCAGACAAATCATCATCTAAGGTGAACTTTGTTCTTTCCCAATCACAAGATGCTCCAAGTTTCTTTAATTGTTCTAAAATTAAACCACCATGTTCATGTGTCCATTCCCAAGCGTGTTCTAAAAATTCTTTTCTTGTAAGGTCAGATTTCTGTATACCTTGTTCTTTTAATTTATTTACCACTTTGGCCTCGGTGGCAATAGAAGCATGATCGGTACCGGGCACCCAGCAAGCATTGTAGCCAGACATACGTGCTTTACGAATCAATATATCTTGGATCGTATTATTCAACATATGCCCCATATGCAATACCCCAGTTACGTTAGGTGGTGGGATTACAATAGTATAAGATGGTTTATCATTTGGCTCTGAATGGAAGAAACCTTGCTCTTCCCAGAAATTATACCATTTCTCTTCCGTTACCTTTGGGTTGTACTTTGATGCTATATTCATATAAGTGGTATACAATTTGTTATATAATACTCCTAAGAGTAGGTACAAAAATAGAATTTCTTACTCTTAAAAAAAATTTGAATATATTTACATGATATTAAAAATTAGATTATGAAAAAATTTATATACCCATTCGTATTGGCTTTTGTGGGATTAGCGGCTGTTAATGCACAAGAGATAACCTTTGAAAACGAAGTATTAGACTACGGAAACATAACTAAGGGTGCAGACGGACACAAATCTTTTACGTTTAAAAACACTGGTGATAAACCTTTAATATTAAAAAGCGTTAAACCATCTTGTGGTTGTACCGTTGCAGATTACCCTAAAACACCCATTGCTCCAGGAGAATCTGGTGAGATTAAAGTTGGTTACAATACAGACATTGTAAGTGCTTTTAACAAAACTATTACCGTTTATTCTAACTCTACTGAATCTGAAAGAAAAGTATTAAGAATTAAAGGGGTGGTAAAAGAGTAAGACTTACTAGAATTACCTAAATTAAATAAAACAGCTACAATTTCCGAGGAATTTGTAGCTGTTTTGTTTTGAATAAGAAATAAAATATCCCTACAATTAAATAATTATAGGGATAGGGTATAAAATTATACTAAACTTTTAATCTTACTTTTTTTTGCTTTTTCAGAGAGATAATCTTGCACCTTGTCCACAACATACGGTGTTGCTATAGCCACACCTGTTGTAAGTAACAATTTGGGAATTGGCCCTAGCTTAAATCTCGTCACCGCTGTACTCGCAACCAAGGTAAGCAAAGCTTTTACACCTTCGTCAAGAAGTTGGTTCCTCCCATCCTCTGATTTATCAAATAAAGACATAGGACTTTGATTACCATTGGTATATTGATTCAACATACCTTTTACTTTCTTAAATGGATTTTCTAATCCTTCGTCTATATTGGCTTTGAGCTCAGCTTTCTTAGCTCTTAATTCCTCTAAATTATTCATCTTAATCGTTTTTTGAATTAGATGCTGCAGCCACCGCCATATTGATTACCGCATTTATAAACTGCTTTTTAAATATTAAAAATAATATAATTAACAGTAGATAAAAACCAGTTACAATAAGAAAACCAACTGTGACATCATAAATTGTACTTAAATAGTAACCTGCTGCAAAACTTCCGATTAAAACGAAAAAG
>JBPCUN010000161.1:0-11280 GCA_051011115.1 Weeksellaceae bacterium | reverse complement strand
GTACTGAGGACGAAAACAAGGATAAGTTTGCGTACCACATTGTAAAATTGGACAACACACTGTACATTCCACCGTCTGATGGATGGGTATACGATGGATCTGTTGTTGCAAAAGAGCCAGAACTCGTAAAGTCTAACAAATACTGGATATGTTCGATCTATGTTCCATAAAACCATCAACGTCATTGACGTTGAAATGGAATGCTGGGCCGATAAGTCGCCTGGTCGTATTATTCAGATTGGTATTTGCCAGGTTGATATCCAAAAAGTAGAGATTATTAAGGGTGATCATTTCTATATCAATAATAGGGATATATCTGATTACTGCACGAAATTAACAGGCATTACACAAAGAATGAGTGATGCTGGTCATCCAGAAAATATGATCAAATCTATACTTTTGGAAAAGTACAACCTGAAGAAGAATATGTGGGCGTCCTGGGGAACTCAGGATGTCAAATGTATGAAAAAATACGATTGGCCATCTAACGGTAACCATATCGATGTTAGACGAATTTTTCCATTATTCTTTGGGAATGACCCAAAGAGCTTGACAAAATCTCTCAATGATATAGGGTTGGAATTCGAGGGTAGGCCTCACTGTGCGATGTGGGACGCCTACAATACATCAAAAATCATCATTGAGATACTAAAGAGGTAAACATGCAAAGTTACTTAAAAGAAATCGCAGAAACATGCAAAGTAGAAACTACATTTGAGAAAGAAGAAAATCTCCTGTATCATTACGTGTCCTTTGAAAAGGATCAGCAAGACTGTGAATTATGCGTTATGCAAGACTATTATGATAATTGGGAAAATCCCAATAACATGACTATGGTTCAGACATTTGCAGTCTTCAATTTTATTATGGGAGAGCACGCAGATGAGAAAACGAAAAATCATAAGATATCCCGACCGTTTGATAGCAACCACAGAAGATGGGCGTCCAAGTAATGACGACATAAGGGCGATACTGGAGGAAACTCCAGATGTCGCTATCTATGTCAAAAACTCACCACTTCTGATATTTATCAACGGCAAATTCAGTCATACTGGTGAGCTATGGGCACCGGATATATGGGCAGAGCACCTATCTCAAGATGAGATTCGTGCTCTTCTTTGTTTGAGAGCACTCAAAACAAATGAATACGTTTCGGCAGTCAAGCTTGTGTCGAAACTCTGGCCATATCTATCTGAAGATCCCATTAATATCACCAGTAAAGGCATTGAATGGACCCGAAACAAAAAGGATAACGTCAAAAGAATATATGCTAAACTCATCGAAAAAAGTCTAAAGAAACTCGATGGGTACGTAACCAGGAGTGATAATGCCTTTAGACTCGAACCAGATTTCCAAGATTAAGAAATGTCTGGAAACAAGCACATTCTTCAAAGAAATGAATGCATCCTTTGTGGAATATGATCCGGTAACAGATCAGGTGTTCGTAAGAGCAAACGATCTATATACCGATCACAAACACAAAGTGTTTATACAATATATCCATCTTTTCTATTCCACAACAACAAGAGCAGGGATTTTTCGTGTCAATCAACCAATACAAAAAGATAGTTAGAAGTGTTCATGGTGCTTTATCGGTCGCTCATATTAATAGCATTGCCGATATGCAAAACGAAATGTTTATCATTGAGGACTCAGTTGCCAAGACGAAAAGCGGCGATATTGTTTTTGTAAAAGATATTGGTCAATACTTCTGTGAGGTTTTCTTTCTGGATTCGGATAATGTTTCAGATCCGTACAAGATTTCAACAGATGATATCGAGTTTGAACCGTGGAAAATTGGTATCAATATCACCAGAAAAGATATCGTTCTTTTCAATAGCAATGGGTGCATCAATTCAGAATCAGTGTCGTTTTCGCCATTGACTGACAATATTGGTGAAGACTATGAGGAGGTAGATTCCATCAATGGTGAAAGAAACTTCGAGTTCTGGAGTATTGGGAAAATAGACCCACATAGAGGGTTTGTTACCATCAGACACCTGGACTTTGATGGCTCATCTAATTATTACCATATTGAGCCAGATGAAATTGACCAATTCTTAAACCTATCGGTCGAAAACATTGCGCCAATAGAATCCAAAAAGAAAAAGTCACCATTTAGACTTCTAAAGATTAGGAGAAAGAGTGAAAATCATACATAGTTTTAGGGTGGATAGGCTTGGAAGGGCTTATATGGTTCTGCCGGATGCAAGAACGTGGGTGATGGTGCACAAAGCATTCGATTATATGGCAGGTGATCGATTGATACGAGTTGCGCAAAAAGATAAGATTGACGAGGTTCTGAGATATTACATAGACACTGGTGTTAAGGAGGTTCATGTTGTAGACCCTGAACTCTTCTCGGTGCCACAACTTCGTCCGCATGAATTGCGACTATCACTAGGCTTTGAGGATTTTGAAGATGCTGAGCCCTATGAGCTTGCGCACCATAAGTTCTCAATGATTTATCATGAATACGACCGTGGCTTTATACATGGTGGTGAAAGAACTCAAATGAGGGTACACCTATCATCAAATGCCACGCTTGATTCATCCGACCTCATCTCACATCTATCTAATTTATGGGAAATGTATGCCCCCTAAAGATGTGAAATACAAGACGAAATACAGTCGATCAAGCGGTTGTAATGGTGGGAAACACTGAAATATAGCCAGAAACAGGAAATGCTACTGAAGAATCTTGCCTTACTATGCGAATATCATATGCGTATTGAGGCCGAACCAATAGCGATGTGTCTATCGTGATGTTTAGGCTTTGGGAGTCAGGTATTTTTTCGATGCCACTCCCAAGGCTTAAACTCTGATTGACAACATTGGATCTTGGAGTCTCCTTGATACCCATCTTGATGGATACAAGATCATCTACATCTTCACCAATTTCCATTTCTCTGTTAAATGTTTCCCCTCTTTTAATAACAAGGTTAAATCTCATATTGAGATTTTATCACGAGAAAACATGAACAATAGTCACAAGACCGCTATATCAAGGAGTGACTGTAGCAAGCCGTTAAAGATTTTATTGGATGGTTGCAATGGGTGGGAGGATGGCCTTATAGATCCATCCTGTTCCAGTATTTTGGATTGGGGCTGCGGAAAGGGTGCGGATGTGGTTTATCTTAATGAATTAGGGTTTGATACCTATGGTTATGATCCATACTTTTCGCCTACACTACCCAATAAAAAGTATGACGTTGGCATTTGTAATTATGTTCTCAATGTCATTCAAGACCCAAGAGAAAGATCCAGGACCATAAATCAAATGATGTCCTACATCAAAAAAGATGGATATGCCTTCATCTCTGTGCGCGGTATTAATCTTGGTAATACATCCAAATGGAGTGCGCATGGTGATGGTTGGATAACCTCCAGAGGTACATTTCAAACAGGATTTGATATTGGGAAGCTGTGGACCACACTTAGCGGTGTGGGCGATAAATTTCTAATTAAGTCCACAAAAACCATGCTAATAGTTGGAATACACAATGGATAGCAAAGACCAAAGAAGAGCAAGAAGAAACAGAGATATTAAAGAAGGTGCCTACGATGGTCGTAGAGCAACTAAAGTGATTTACAAGAAGCCAAAATACAACACCACAGAATGCCCAGATTGTCTTTATGATTATTCTGAGTGCATTTGCGATTTAGAAGACTCGGAGGATTACGATGTCGATAACTGATTTTAAGATGTTTGTCATTATCCTTATGGTAATGATTTTGCCAATGATACTCACACTTGCTGTGGCATCAGCGATTCATAAACACAAACAGGCCGAAAGAAGTCATCAATTGAAGCTTCTAAAACTTGAGTACCCATGTCAGGAGACTAGAGTAAATGAAAAGGATTATTGCGACAAATACGATCCAAACGAATACCACACAAAAGATTAAGAAGTTCAGTGCAGAATTCTCGGCAGAGATGTTCTCACTTGTTACCGATAATATCTACAAAGATCCTGTATCGGCAGTCATCCGAGAGCTTTCGTGTAATGCATATGATGCACATGTGGCTGCTGGTAATGAAGACATCCCATTTATCATTACGATACCGACACAACTTGATAACGAGTTTCGTATCAGGGATTTTGGAACTGGCCTTCTACCAGATGAAATCGACCAGATTTATACGGTCATGTTCAAGAGCACGAAGGGCGACTCCAATGATTTTGTGGGGTGTTTTGGAATTGGATCAAAATCACCATTTGCACTTACCACACAATTTAATATTGAGTCGTATGTAAATGGTACAAAATGGGTTTACACAGTCTTTAAGGATGATTCAGGAATTCCATCATATGTATCCCATATCCCAGATGGAGAAAAGACGGACGAGCCAAATGGCCTGATGATTAGCTTTGGTGTATCTCCAGATATTAGCGCAAGGGGTGCGAACGGTTACACGAGATGGGTTGCTGCTGCGCAAGACATATTGCCAGTGTTTAAAGTAAAACCCAAGTGTAATGTCAAGTTCGATTTGCTTGACGATGCTACCCTTTTTGAGTCGATACCTATGACTCTCAATGGTTCTGATGTGACGGTTGAGCTTTATTGTGGAAATAATGCATTTAGAAGTAAAACATCAGACCTTAGTATTGAAATGGGTAATGTGGTTTATCCGGTAAATTACGCAAGCAACTCTTCATATCGGTCACAAGGCGGACTCAATCTAGCACTAACATCTCAAAGATTGTTCAGTATTCTTGAAAAGAAAAAAGAACATAAAGGTCACTATGAATTTTTCGTAGTTATCAGGGCTGACATTGGCGCATTTCAACCTACAGCATCCAGGGAGGAAATATCCCTTAGTGATGAGAAGTCCAAAGAAATTGCGAGGGATATTCAGGACAAGATGATTGAAATATGTTTTGGGTACTTGTATGGAATGACCAATTCAGATTCAAAGAAGAGTATTACGGATACTATGGCCATTCTTAATGGCATAGTAAAAGTTAAGGAAATGAAAGATATTGACTTTTGGGACTTTTTTGAAAATCAGGAAAGTATTGATAGATTTCCAGTCCTTAAGACCCTTGATCATGGGTATGATTTAGGGGCCCCTAATAACTTTGGTGCTTATTCGCCTCTTGTCAAATTCGTCAGAATGAAAGAGCGCGAAGATCATCCGCATGATATTACTGATGCCTACAAAATTTACCCCAAGGATAAGCCACTTCCATTAGAACATCTTTATGAAGGTGGAAGGTTTAGAATTTGGGTAAAACATATTAATGGGTTTGGTAGGTTTAGGGGTGAGCTTGATATGAACCCAGACCAATTCTTTTCCATATTGATTGGTAACTACACACGCATGAGAAATCTCAAGGTCTATTATCTTGGAGAACGTAAAGTGTCCCAATCAAGGCTGCGTCAATATGCGCTTGAAAACAAAAATACCCCAGGGATTCCGGAGGATCTTCAAACCTATTTCTATTGGGGTGATAGAGATACTCTTGTAAAAATATCTAAGGAATATGGGTTCGATGTTGAAGATCTCATCATTGAGAGAACTCCAAAGGATGCTAACGGTAAATCTCTTCCCAGCACCCACCTGGAGGGTGTATACATTTTTAATGGTTCATCATACCAGAAAATGTCTACATCTGTATACCAAGACGAACAATTTGTGTACTATCACAAATGTAAAGGTTGGGATTTGTCGGAATTTTCCAAGATAAATTCAAGACATGCTAAATTGATGGTGTTCCTGAACCATGACAATTCATTCAACAACAGGCACTTTCGAGTGGGGTACGGATACCAGAAACACAATCTTGTATTTGTTTCTGATGAAAGTGCTATCAAGCCTACATGGGTTGAAATCAATGATAGTTATGCTTTAGATGTCATCAATTATTTTTCGCACATCTTGGTAGATGAAATTTGGAATTATGTTGATAACTATTACGGAAATATCCTTTTTAAGAGACTCATGAGTCATATTACAAAAATAATGTATCGTGGCAGCCGAATGTCATTTGGAGCATTCTTTAATTGGGTCAAAGAAATTGATGTTTCTATTGATAAAGATGATTACATTGAATTCATTGAGGATGTATCTTCTGGTATTTCCTATAGAGATTCTATAGTCAATTATTGCAAAGAGAATGATTTAATAGTCAGAAACTACATTCATGCATATAATGCAAAGGTAGGCCAGTTTAGTGATATGGTTAATAGTTACAATTTATTTGACCAATTAAATGAAGAGGCTATACTGAAAAGGTTAGAGGCTCATGTCGATAAAGATAAAAAGTTTTCTTTATTGTTGAAGCTTTATGCATTAGAAATAAACCCAGAAGAAGCCAAAGAGCTTAAGGAGTTATTCAATTGAACAGCTACATTAAAACAGGCCAATCAATAAGTTTTGTCTACAATGGAAGGCCATACTCTGTAGACTCACAGCATGATTGTTATGCTGACATTGTTAATCTCGTCATGTCTGAAAAATACGCAGACGCAATTGATCTAATCAAGCCTATTGGTATTGTGGGTGACATCGTTGATGAGGCATCCAGCAAAGGCTCTTCGGTCAGAATTGCGGACGGGGCTATCTATCTTAATGATGAAGATATTTCGCATACGTCTATTGGGGCAAGGATTTTGTCCTTTGTTAAGCAGAAACTTCCAACACAACCACTTGTTAACTTCTTGAAAAATCTTGAAGATAACCCATCGTTCAATTCCAGAAAGCAACTGTATAAGTTTCTTGAACATTCAGCACTACCCGTCACAAATGATGGATGTTTTCTTGCCTACAAAAGTGTTCGTGACGATTTCAAAGATTGGCACAGTAATACCATAGACAATAGCGTGGGTCAGGTGGTGACCATGGAGCGCAACAAAATCGATGAGAACCCCGCAAGTCACTGTTCATTTGGACTTCATGCTGGCGCACTGGATTATGCGCAGAACTTTAATGGCGGTCGAACAATGGTGATTGTAAAAATCAATCCTCGTGATGTGGTATCTGTACCCAATGATCACAATTGTCAGAAGTTGAGATGCTGTAAGTATGAAGTGGTCGCTGTAAAGAAAAATGAACTTAACGATACTTATAGTGCAGAATACTGATCATGATGGTTCACATCAAGCTTGAAAAGGCTACATCCAACACGACGTATCACAAACGCAGCCGGAACATGCAAAAGTTCTGGTGGATAAGCGTAGATGGCAAACGTGGCTATCATGGATTTGTGAAGTTTGAAGGTAATTTCAGAAGTGATGACAAGTTCAATATCGAGTTAGACTTACCCCCAGGGACATATGTGGCAGGCGCAGGGCCTGCCGAGTGGGGAACTCGATTTAGATTTCAAATTACGGAAGATGGCCAGGCAAGGATCACTCAATATATGTGTCGTGGACGATATATTGAGCCTGCACCTTCAGAAGGCGTCACAGTAATATAACCACAAGAGTCGGGTCGGCAAGCAAGACTGTAAGATGACCTGGTGTCCATCGAGACACAAATTAAGCACAGTCCAAAAAGGTGAGAGGCCTTTTTTTACTAGAATGGTTGGCCGTTGTTAAAGTAGGTTCTAAGATAGTCTCTTAATTGTTCTAGCTGTGTAGAATCCAAAACGCCATTATAGAAACCCCAAGTTTCCAAATTACCTACGAATTTAGTTTTGTTGTATCCTGCTATCTGTATAGCAGCCACAAAATCATCAGGCGCTGGATTATTACCACCAAAAGTAACATCTCTCTCTCCATCAACATAAACACCTGATTCTATGGGCGTGTCACTTCCTATTGCAAAATAGGACATTCTATTGGGGTAGAAGGTAGCGCCAGCCACTCTTGATCCAGAAAATCTATTGATGATGGAATATTGACCACCAATTGCATGATAGAATTCAAATACAGTATTTGTATTTGAATCTGGCAAAAGAGGTCTTTGAAATCTAGCTAAACCTTGAAAGTTTGTAGTTGAGTTATCTCTTCTTACACAAAAGAATGTTAGTCCAGATGTTACGTCAATATTCAGTCCAGAAATTTCAAGCATTTCTGTGCCTGTATGAAGTGCCCCAATGAAGCCACCGTCATTTGATAACCTTGGACGAACTGAGCCAACAAATGAGCCTCCAGATATAAGATCTCCGTATACTTCTAGATCTGGCAATGTATAACCCTCCGGTGTAAATGACTGCACATTAGCTGGTATTATCTGGGCGAAATCCAGCCCAGCGAAACTTGGAGCCTGTGGGATTAGTGAAGCTTGTGGATTAATATTGAACCTCCACTCATCCAATAAATCATTAAAGTGCAACACAGGATTAGCTGCTAATGCCTCGGCCTTAAGGCCCCTTGCAATCCCAACCGCATGGAAATTAAAGTTGGAATAGTTATATGCTCCCGTCCTAAGTAAAGCGCCGATTGCAAACCTATCGAATGTGTAAGGCTCAGACCCAAGTGATTGAGTCGTTCCAATCTGCACACCATCAAAAAATGTCTTCATTTCATTTTCAATGACTGTTATTGTCAGAAAGTGAATACCAACACCTGAAAAAGAAGGGCTACCACCACTTAATCTTTGTGTACCGGCATCATTTCTATGTTGCGCAATTGATCCCGTAGATTCATTGTAGTGATATAGGGGCATATCATTTGCGCTATTACCCCATCCGCCCGCAAATCTACCCGTCGTTGGCGTTCCTGATAAAACAAACGTAAATGCGGTCTTGGCGCTTGGGTTAACAGTTGTGTTTGGGGCTTGAGCCACATCCACATCGTCTGTAAACATGTAATGGTCTACACCATTCATATCAAGGGCGGGATATGGGTTCAAGTACGCCAATGGCGGAGCGTTGGTGGGGGCTGCCGTAGTAAGTACCTTGCCATGGTTTACATCGACCCAATCTGTTACATCGGTATTTCTTGACTGAGCTATGGTTTGTGTCGTCCAGTAGAAGTCATAATACTGTGCTGCTGGATAGGCAGTATCCGACTTTCGTGGTGCATAGTGCTTGTACGGATGATTGTTGGGTAGCTTCTCCGTATAACCCCATTTATGCGCAAGGTAGCCTTCTAATTTTTTAGCTATCTCAAAGGATGGTGGGTCTGCTAGTTGTATTGTTTCTGCCCATTTTCCATTGTAATAAAAAGCGGGATTTGGGTAATAGAACATATCGATGTACGACCAATCGCTATTGAATGTAAACATAAGTGATGCAACACACCCATCATTAGATAAACTTTGAAGAGAATCACGAGACAATATATCGTTTCTAACATTGCCATTGATCGCATACATGACGGTCGCATTAAGATCTTCTGATGATGTAGCAGTAGATGTTGCTCCAGATTGTGCAAGGCCAAAATATCTTGCCGTACCAAAGCTCGCCCATGGATAAGAGTCATCAGAATCCATGCTATCGTCAAGTGCAGATATGGTGTATTTAAAGTTGGTTGCCGCATTATGCCTGAGTGTCACAGCTGCTGCTGGATACCTTACACACCCCAAACCATTCATCTGGTCGTAGATGATATTACCAGTTCCGTTCTTGGCGAGATTTCTAGCATTAAGTGACTTATCGGTAATCCCTGTAATAAACCCACTACCATCAAGTGTGACGGTATCTTTATCGGATGGGTCATACCATGCGTAAATATCGTCAATAATGTCCTGTGGTGTCCAAAGTCGGTTGTACCAGTCTGGATCTCGAACACCAAACGTGTAGTGCGCGTAGTTTTGAATGGCTCTTAATTCGTTTTCCGTCAGGCTTCTGTCAAAGAAATACATCGCATGAAGATAAAACTCACCCTCAGTATTGGTGTCGTCTGACAGCCCAATTTGCAAAGGCGTTGCAAATGTAGGCTGGGCATCTGGAAGGTCAGTAATAATTCCATCTTGATACAAAAAACTACTTGCGTGATCGAACTTATAGGCCACCATCACAGTATCAAGGGATGGTTTTGGGTCATCAATAACCTCCTGACCCTCATGTGCAAAATTTACATCTTGAACCGTAAGAGATGTACCAAAAATACCATTGTCATCATCGATCACGCCAAAGATGAAATTTGGATCGTGCACATTCTTTAATGTCATAATAAAAACAAGCGTAAAGTCTTGTGCTCCCGCATCGGGTGGCGGGTAAGGGGCTAATACAGGATCAGTACCTACGGTTAATGAGGACGTTGGAAACCATCCTCGAATATACTTACCCGCAGTAAACTCAATACCATAAAGATTGTTTGCGCCTATATTATTGGCATAGACTGGACGTTTACCACCATTCCATGATCCACCATAATCAGCAACCAGTGACTGTGATGGTAATGATACTGAATCAATTCGGTAGACATCATGCCCAATTAGTGCATTAAGTACATTGTTGCCGGAATCAAGCCGCTTAACATAACCTTCCGAAAAGTTAAAGTTACCTATTTCAAACGCCACATCAGCTTCGATCCACTCGGGGTCTTCTGTGTATGACCCATCAATCTCACTGAAATCCGCAATTGGTAGGAGTGCTCGTGTATCATACTCTCTAGAAACCTTAATATATTCAGCACGTAACGTTCTTAAGTTCTCAATCGCGCCTGGTTCATTCATGGATATCTTGATGGGACATCTATTGACCAAAATCCCGCCATTGTAATTATGGAACAGGGTTTCATCTAAAATGACATCTCCGGCATCATCCGTCACAATAAATCTAACTTCACCATAGTCAGTAATGAGTGTGTATTTTAAATATTCATCAACGGGTATGGCAACAGGTGTTGTTGAGTGGTCGGTTCCGGCATATCTGAGTCGGCATTCGACTAAATCATTTTCGATATAGAAGTAAGCCTTACCATTATCACTATCTCCAGAATCTCCATCTACAAGTCCGATTGATATTTGAGCCGTGGCACTTGCTGTCGAAAGGATGGCGACACTAATGTCAATTTGGCCTTTGTATCCAGGTGACCATTCAAGAGATGTTTGTACATAGCCAGAATCATTAGGGACTTCTGCCACCCAATCTTTCGCATTAAAGTGTCCATTGAATTGAGTCAGAGGGTCAAGTAGTGCCATGTTTGAAAAATCTGATGTTATTGACGAATTATCGTTATCATGCACAAGTGCAAACAATGCCAATTCTTTTCCGTGTGGAGCTGTAGCCCCGTCTCTTCCTCTCGCCCCCTCTTCGCCTTGAATACCAACTTCGCCCTGTTCGCCTTGCTCACCTTGAGGCCCTGTAAAACCTTGTGGCCCCTGATTTCCCACAGGGCCAGTTTCTCCTTGAATACCCTGAATGCCTTGTGGTCCTTGTG
>JBPCUN010000160.1:0-4095 GCA_051011115.1 Weeksellaceae bacterium | reverse complement strand
CAGTGGCGGATTTAGCTTCGCTGATTTTCAATTCGGAGCACAAAACTGTCAATACACCACAAAAGTTGATGCGAGGCAGAATGCTCAATTAACCACGTCACCCGCCATTGCGCCAAACGCCTGTTATAGCCAGTGCTTCTTTTAGGATAGCTTATTTCAATTTGAGTTTGTCTGTCCAACTGTTATAGGTTTATTTAAAAAGTCAAGTCCAAGTAACTCATGTTTTTCATTAATTGTCAATGCGTTCGGTTGGTTTGGATGCAATTTTGACCATAAAAATTCTATCATTTTCAAACCTCTACTCTTTATATTTTCTGCGTTCCACTCATTTGAATTCGAAACAATTCTTGCACTATAACTATCATATTTAAACCCTTTATTCTGGTGTTGGGGTGATTTTAATCCTTGGTCTTTTTTAAAGTCAAATTTGTCGTTGCTAATTGATGAGTTCAAAGAACCTGTCAATGCTAATAAATTGCCTAAACTATTACAATATGCCCATCTTTCTTCATAGGGGACATTGGCAAAAGTATTCCAGTCATTTTGAATTTTGTCATAGTCAACTCTTGCTGTTATCAGGTCTGTCTTCTGATACCAATCGCAATAGTCCTCAAAGCTCATTGCAGCACTTTGAGGAAAAATATGCTCAATACTATTTTTTGCAATAAAGTCCGCCCAACTAATTTCAGAACTTTTGTCCGAAATATTGTTTTTCATCCTTAAACAAAGGTCATATTCAAAAAGAAAATATTTAATTCCAGACCATTTATAAAACCCAAATTGGTCGCCAGTCTTAAATAATTCGTTTACTTGATTTTTGAATAGAATAAAATTGTAGTAGTAGTCAATAAAACCTTTTAGTTCATTCATGGCATCATTTGCCGAAAGATTACATTGATAAATTCTGTATGCAAGTTTATATAACTTACTATCTCCCGTATTAGATTTCCTATTGGAAATGTAGAACAACTTAAAACTAAACTCTTCAAGAATGCTTATTATAGGTTTATATGATTCTCTATTAGGGTGTAAAAGAATTGCCAAAATTAATGGTTTAAAGGATGCTTTAAGCCCAACTCTGTTAAGCTTGATAAGCAGGTCTTTATATTCATTTTCTGTGATGTCAAAATAATTCAGATTGTTTAGTTTGTTCCAAACTACAGAACTTTCTTGTAAAGATTTTATGTATGTTTCGAGTGATTGTTTGTCAATGTTCTTGTTGTAAACATTAGCTACAGTAAAATGTGTGTCAAACAAAAAGTTAGAATAAACATTGGCTTCTGACCTGTCGTATTCATCAAAGTAAATTATCCAGTGATTATATACAAATTCTTCATCGTTCAATGGTTTAGATTTATTTGCTCCAAGTGATTGATATATTGTTATCCAAGCTGTATCAATTTTAGAAATTGTGTCTTGATGCTGTGCAATTAGTAATTGCTCTGTTTGTGTCTTGTCATAAGTTGTATTGTTGGGGTTAAATAATGGTAGTTTATCATTAATATACATTAACCGATTTTTTAATTTCTCTAGTTCAGAAAGTGGCTTACCTCTGTTATTCATTGTTTCAAAAACAACATATTCATTTAGTTCTTTAGGAAGTATATACTGGTTAAACTTTAGCTTAGTAGTAATGATTTCAAAAAGGTTTTTCAAACAAGTTTTTTCATCAATTCCCTGTAAGTTTTGTTTTGAAATATAAATCGAAACGCTGTCTTCAAAAAAGCATTTTGATTTTTTCAAGTTCTCTGTATATATGCTTTCTTTGGTGTCATCCATTATTGAATTATCCTTTAAAATATGCCTCTTAAAGAATTTGTCACTTGGATTGTCAGCATCATATCCAAAAATTATTGCGTCTACTGGTCCATGAATTTTTAAAAATTGACTTTTTATGTATCCAGGCAAATGACCATATTCAAAACCTAATTCGTCAGCTTTTTCAATTAAAACGGAAATAAGAATTAGTATCGTTGTTATACGTTGCTGACCATCAACTATTGAATATTGTTCGTGAGTTGAAAGCCAGCTATAATCTGAATCAACTTTAACTAAGGTCAGAAGCCCCGTGTAGTGCCAAGAGTTATTGTCAATATTCATTATGTCGTCCCACAAATCTTTAAGTTGTCCAGTGACATTTTTGTATGGGTCAGTTGAATTAATGTTTATTGGATTATTGTTGCTCCAAGAATACCCTCTTTGATATGATGGTATTCTGAATATCTTTTTTTCAAATATTTTGTCGATTGATTGAAGTTCCATTATATTATCTAGTTAATAATTCCGTTTGTTGAGTAGTCGTCCTAGCATTGGCTATAACGGTTGGCGGCTTGGCGTAGTGGCGGATTTATCGCACAAAAATTCATGCAAAGAACTGCACTTGAACCTACCACAAAACTGTAATACGAAGCACTGAACCCGCCATTACGCCAAACCGCTGTTAGCAGTAGTGGTTCTGTTTTCGTCCGTCATTTCGATAGTTTCAAGATTTTAAATGCTCCTTGTCCAACGATGAAAAATACAATTGTCCCAACGATAAGGTCAGGATATTTTGAGTTTGTCAAGTAAACAAGTCCGCCTGCTACGATTACTCCAAGATTTACAATTACGTCATTAGAAGTAAAAATCATACTTGCTTGCATATGAGCTTCTTTGCTTTTACTTTTTTGCAGTAAATACAAACAAAGTCCATTACCAATAAGAGCAAGAATTGAAATAATTATCATCGTCTGAAATGCTGGAATTGTTTCCGTTCCAACAAATCGTCTGATAACTTCTATAAAACCAAAAACCGCAAGTGTCAATTGAAAATAACCTGCCGATTTTGCAATATTTTTCTTTCGTGTCATTGTTCCGCCAACTGCAAAAAGTGCAAGTCCGTAAACAATACTGTCGGCAAGCATATCCAAACTGTCCGCTACAAGTCCCATTGAGTTTGAAATAAAACCTGTCGTAAGTTCAAGTGTAAAAAAGAAAAAGTTTATGGCTAAAACTTGCCAAAGCAATTTTTTCTCAAGGTCAGTGTTGTCGGTTGTTGCAATGTAATTGTCTGCCGAAACGCTATCAATAAGAGAAGTATCAAATTTTAAGTTGTCAAGTCGCTGAAAAATTTGGTCATGGTTTTCTGTGTGAAAAACGGTCAGTTGTCTGTTAGGTATATCAAAGTCCAACGAGTTGATGTTTGTCAAGTCGGCAAGTTTCATCCGTATCATTTGCTCTTCGGATGGGCAGTCCATTTTTGATATTTTAAATGTCGTTTTTCTCATTCTCTATTGTTGTCGGTTGGGTCGTCCTACCATTACCGCTAACGGTTTGGCTATGCGTAGTGCGGGATTAAAAAGCACTTCACTTTCCGCTTACCGATATGCTTGTTAATATCCATTTACTTTCAATTTAGCACTAAACCCGCATTACGTATAGCCTTTGTTAGCGGTTCGGCTTTTGTTTTCTATCCTTTTAAAACACTCCAATAACAGGTTGTTTTGTAGCATAAAATTGTCTTCCCGTTCTTTAAGGTTAAATTTATTGGTGTCCACATATCTTTCCCATCACATATTTTATTGCTGTCATTCATTCTTTTAAAAACTGCAGGACTTATATATATCGCATTTTTAGCGAATGAACACATATGGGAAGCGTAGTTACAAGCTTTTCCTACCCAAACTAAATCATTGTTGCTAACATCTCGACCTTTACCAACTTTTGTTATCAGTGTATTTCCTGTGTCTATTCCTAGTCCAATGTTTATCGCATATTCAGGTTTAAATTGTGGATTTAAGATATTTGAAATTGCCCACCTTATGTTTAAAGCAGCTTCAACTGCATTGTTGTTTTTTCTTTCACCTGAGAACACTCCCATTATTCTGTCACCATCGAACGCTCTAACATTTCCATCTCGGCTATTTATAATTCGAAGGCAGATGTCATGAAAACTTTGATAAATTCTTGCGGCATGCTTGTATCCATATGTATCGTGTAATTCACTAGACTTTCTTATGTCGATGAATAGAAAAGTTAATTCAGCTGTGAGTGCCGTGTTTCCGAATGTGAGCTTTGAATAGTCGGTTGCGGGAACTATCTTAGTAGGCTTAATCT
>JBPCUN010000159.1:0-4656 GCA_051011115.1 Weeksellaceae bacterium | reverse complement strand
CCCCAACCCGTACTGGAAACGCCTACCGTTTGGTTGGCATAGGTACCTGCGCCTATGATAGGAGAATCACCTATACGCGCCCATTTTTTATTGGTCATACCTCCCGTAGAAGTACCAGCGGATAGGTTTCCATCATGATCCAAGGCTACAGCACCAACAGTTCCAAATTTCCAATCTGGGTAGTCTAAATCAATAGTACCAACCTTATTATTTTCTTTTTCTACGATAGATTGCAGTTGTTTAAATCTCTTTTCTGTCCAAAAATAGACAGGACTCACCATCTCCAATCCCACTTCCCTTGCAAATTGCTCTGCTCCTTCTCTTGCTAACATGACATGCGCAGACTTATCCATCACAGCCCTAGCTGCCAAAATAGGGTTTTTAATATTAGTCACGCCAGCCACAGCACCCGCATTTTCTGTTTTACCATACATGATACTTGCGTCTAATTCATTGCGCCCATCGTGCGTAAAAACAGCCCCTTTCCCAGCATTAAATAATGGAGAATTTTCTAAAACCATAATAGCAGATTGCACAGCGTTCAAACTATTCTTGCCCGCCTGTATTTCAGCATAACCAGCTTTAAGAGCTTCTTCTAATTTAGCACGATAGGCTTGTTCCTCTTCAGAAGAAATATTTTCTTGGTTTATAGAACCAGCTCCCCCGTGGATTACAAGCACATATTTCTCTTGTGCATTTAGCCACCCAGAAACCACAAAAACTAATAAAACTAAATATTTCATATCCAATAATTTGAGCTTCAATATAGTATAATTTTATTAAACGAGGCCATTATTTAATCCATTTATATGAAGCTACCTCCCGCTTTAGATTGCTATCTTTTTCCATAGGGCTTATAAAATATAGCGAAAAATGAGCTTCCTTTGGTCGCTATTTTCTGCTTCATTTTATGAACACCATATAGAAAAAAGGATATCCATTTCAATCGGGGCTAATAAAAAAAAGTAAAAACACTATATTATAAATTATCCAATGGACTTTGAATTTGTTGAATGCTGGGGTTACTTACATGCGTATAAATTTGGGTAGTCTTAATGCTTTGATGACCTAATAACTCCTGAATAAATCTTAAATCTGCACCACTCTCTAATAAATGCGTAGCATAACTATGTCTTAAACCATGTATTCCTATTCTCTTGCAAATACCAGCTTTATTCATTGCATTTTTAAAAACTGCTTGTACACTTCTTGTTGCATATGCACCTCCATATTGCCCTTCAAACAACCATTCTTTAGGACGATAGGCAATATAATATTCTCTCAATAAACCTAAAACCGATTCTGGCAAATTAACGTAACGGTCTTTCTTTCCTTTGCCACTACATACCAATACTTGCATTCTATCGCTATCTATATGATGAATCTTTAAACCCACTACTTCACTAACTCTCAATCCCATGCCATAACATAGTTTGAGCATAAGTAAATGCTTTTGATTGCTAACATTATTAAAAATAGATTTAATCTCGTTTTTACTAAGCATTTTGGGTAATGTAGACGGTGTTTTAGGGCGAGGAATATCAAAAAACATACGTGATTGATGCAGCACTTTTTCATAATAAAATTTAACCGCGTTAATCTTACCATTCATTTTGCGCTCTTTCATCCCTAGTGAATTCAAACAATACAAAAAATAACCTTTAAGCCTATCGGGAGTCAATTCATTTACAGGAGTTTCCTTCAATATTTCTAATAAATGACAAAACTCTGCCATATAAGTACGCTTAGTATGTGGGCTAACGCCTTTTAATTGAAGTTGCTCTATATATAATTCTAATGCTTTTAGATTTTTGGGGCTTATATTTTGAAGTTGTTGGTAACTTATCTTCTTCGCATCTAAACCTAAAACTTTTCTAATTGCAGGTAAATCTAATAAATACCATTTTTTATTGTGATTACTCCACTTTGCAGAAGGGAATCTAGCCTTTAGTGCCGACTTTAATTCATTAGAATATTCAAAGCCAATCCAAATTACATCTTTATCTAAATGCTTTCCAAAACTAAACTCATATTTCTTAAAATCCATAGATGCGTATTATGTATATCTCTTGATGATTGATATACAAATAACGTAATAATAATATACAATATACGCATATTCATTTATTTTTTAATAAACTTACAATCAAAACAATACAATATTAAAAATTATTTTAAACATATATTAATATAATTATAATAACTTTCATATATTTGGGTGTTGTGGGCAATTTAACTAACCAAAAAATGCATACAGATTTACCATTAGAAGAAAGTTCAACAGATAAGTTAGGAAGACATCCGTTCGCTTATGAAATTGCATCTGGATTGGTTAATTCATTTAAAGATAATAATGAAAGCATTGTACTTGGAATTAATGGAACTTGGGGCTCTGGAAAGTCTACTTTATTGAATTTTATAATTAACGAAGTTGAGCAACTTTCGAAAAGTAATAACCAAGAGATTATTGTTTTAAGATTTAATCCTTGGATGTTCTCAGGACAAAAAGAATTACAATCAGTTTTTTTAAGAGAATTAATTTTAAAACTAAAAAACAACTCTGAAAAACTAAAAAAAGCGTCCAAGAAAATTGCTGAATTTTTAGAATACTTGAGTTGGGTAAATTATGTACATTCAGGTGCTGGAGAAGCGTTAAAAACATTAAAAAATTTCTTTACAAAGGCAGGAAAGGAAAAAGAACTTGTAGAATTAAAAAAGGAAATAGACGATATCCTTATTGATTCAAAAGTAAAATTGTACATAACAATTGATGATATAGACCGATTAACACCATCGGAAATAACAGATATTTTTCAATTAATTAAATTAAATGGAAATTTTGCCAATACAATTTTCATTTTAGCCTATGACCAGGATGTTGTAGAAACTGCATTGGAAAATCAATTTGGAAGAAACGGAAAAAAATACATCGAAAAAATCGTACAAGTTGATTATACGTTACCGTCTATTTCCAGAGAAGATATAGCAAGATTATTCATAGACAACTTAAATCAACTTTTTGATCTTGAGGAAATAACTAATAGAATTAAAGATTTAAATGATTCAATCAAAGATGAGCCATTTATAGGATTTTTCACTTCTCTAAGGGATATTTATAGATATAATAATAGTATAAAACTTCGATTACCTTCAATATTTAACGAATTAAACATTTTAGATTTTCTTTTAATAGAATCCTTAAGGGTTTTTGACCAAAAAGCCTATAAGTTTATCATAGACAATAAAGAAAGTTTAGTTTACAAAAATGATAACAATATCAATAATTTTAGTTTTCGTACTAATAATAATGAACAATCAACTGAAGCCTTTATTGACAGTTCGGCCTTTAATGATTTAATTAAACAAATATTTAAAAGATTATTTATAGTTGACTCATCATATATCTTCAATACAAATACGCCTGATGACTTAATCAAAGGTAAAAGGGTTGCAAACGAAAGTTATTTTAATAGATATTTTAATCTTCAATTGTCGAATTTTGACATTCAAGAATATGTTTTTGAAAGTTTCATAAATGAAAATTCTGCTGAAGAAAATGAAGAAATCTTAAAAAATGTTCAATCAAAAGGGCAATTATTTCAATTTCTTAATTGGGTTAAGATAAAAAGTAAAGGATGTAATGAAAATAAGCAACATAAAATCATTCAGTCAATATTGATTTATTCAAAAAACTTACCTCACAAAAACGGAATGTTTAGGGGCATCGGTTCCGAATTGAACACCGTGTTACATTACGCCTCTGATATTTTATATGAAATTGAAGATATCGAGGTTAGAAGAATGCTTATCCTATCTCATTTAGATAGTAATGTAAATTTTGCTTCATTCTATTTGGCCGATAGAATACTATATGCGAACGAACGATCAGAAAAAGGTAAATTTCATTCAAATAACGAATGGTATTATCTTTTCAAATTTGAAAAAGAAAGTGACTTGGAATTTATAGAAAAAATACTGTCCAAAAGAAACTCAATTGCAAAAGAACTTTTTGACAAGATTTTAATCGATAAAGGATTTTTAGCCGAAGATGAAATTGCATTAATATTAGATACTGTTTATATAAACTACAAAGAACACTATGAATCAAATTTTAATAAATTAATTCAGAACGATCACGATTTAGTTAAATATGTTTGGTTATCGATCAAACGCAGTTGGATGACATCAAATGGTAGAGTTGGATATCAACTTGCCGATTATCAACTTTATCCTGGAATAGATAAAGAAGTTATTAAAAGCAGATTTGATAGTTTTAATTCAGCTGATTTTGATAAAAATGAAAATAAGATAATTTCTTTATTTCAAAAAGCTTACGAAGATGGATTTGAAGAAGAGAAATATTACGATATAGAAACTCTTGAAGAAATGGGAAAATGGTAAAAAACTGCCCACAACAACGTATATAAAAAATAGCGGTTTAAGTGCTTAAACGAAACACAAATGATAAAATTAAGGTCATTTCTAAACCTAAAAGATAGTGCTTAAAAATCCGCTACTTTTCATATACAAGACCGTCAGACTGTCTCAAAACTTGTTTATAATTATTTAATTTCTTTGGTTTAGATTGTCGAGGATATTTTTGGTATTCAGTATATTTATGTATGCAATATTTACAAGGTGAACCCAGAAAACAAA
>JBPCUN010000158.1:0-8843 GCA_051011115.1 Weeksellaceae bacterium | reverse complement strand
CCCCAGGATATATTGTATCATCATTATCATTACAGTCTACATCTGAATTAAAACCATCACCATCGGCATCCACAGGCTCAACTAAATCAGAACCATCACAATCTTGATCAATACCATCATTAGGAATTTCAGTAGCACCAGGGTAAATCGTAGCATCATTATCGTTACAGTCTACATCATAAGCAAAGCCATCACCATCCACATCAGTTAAATCAGAACCATCACAATCTTGATCAATTCCATCATAAGGGATTTCAGTAGCCCCAGGATATATTGTATCGTCATTATCATTACAGTCTACATCTGAATTAAAACCATCACCATCGGCATCCACAGGAGTCGTTGAAGGTTCGTCACCTGTTATTTTCACTACAAACGGTCCTTCAGGATAATCAGTATAAATACTTTGATACCCGATATTTATATAATAGGTTTTATCAGCTTCTGAGGTGAATGTAAGACTTTCCGTTACATTATATGAATAAGAATCACCAGCATAATCAATACAGCTTAATGCATCACAAGTACCTTCAAAAACAGTAACTTGAGCATTCCAACCTTGATCTGTAACTTCTACTAGAATATCTTTTCCGTTACCTTGAAAAGTATACCATACGCCATCATTTCCACCATCATAACTACCACATTTGGCAAAATCTGTCTGTGTAGCTCCAGAGGCATCACCTGCAACTTCTGTATTATAAGGAATGGTCTCCGCTGTAGAACAATCATCATTAGCTGGTGGTGGTACCAAATCTACCCCATTACAGTCTTGATCAATTCCATCTCCTACAATTTCTGGAGCACCAGGGTAAATAGAAGCATCATTATCATTACAGTCAATATCTTCAGCATACCCATCGCCATCTGCATCTTTCAGATCAGAGCCATCACAATCTTGATCAATTCCATCATTTACTATTTCAGGAGCTCCTGGATAAATAGAAGAATCATTATCGTCACAATCTACATCTTCTGCAAAACCATCCCCATCATTATCTACAATTGGTCCTTCTAATGCAACATTGTCAATGTATAAATCAGAGCCTTTGGGAGATTTATTATAAAACGCAATATAAATATCTTTTCCAATGTAAGCAGATAAATCAAATGTATAGTTAGTAAATGAACTGTTTGGTTTATTAGCTTCTGCAACTACATTCGTAAAATCTTTTTTCGTATTACCAGTGGTCGAGACTAAAACATCAAACTCATCTGCAAAGTAGGAACTACCATTCTTTGCAACTAAAGTAAGATTAAAACTCTCGTTGGTAATTGATTTCTTTGGTGTTATTAGATAATCCTCATGAGCATCAGAACCGTAGGAAGTCCTAATTCTTACCACATTAGGTTCTGAAAAAGCATTATAATCCTTTCTGACTTCAAAACCATTGGCGTCTCCTTCGTTAATTACCGTCCATTCGTCCGGTAGGTCTGTAGATACGTCAAAATTTTCTGACCAAGCTTGCGCATTCAGCATGGAAGCACAACACAAGGGCAATACGCATAAGTAAATTTTTTTCATAAAACATCAATATTAATTATTTTGAAGTAGCAATATAATGTAATTATGAAAATAATAACTATTAAAGTTAAAATTTACTTTAAAATTATTAAAATATATATATTGTTTGTGAATAATTAATTTTTGAGTTATTTATCTGATTTATGATTAAATAGGAGTATTATAGTTAATGATCTAGTTAATTTTTATTTATTTATCAAGATGTGATTTTGCAGCATCAATAATCTTTCTTTTAACTTGCTGATAGGTATAGTCTTTGGCTTCTGCGTATGAGACATTATATTTTTTAGGAAAGTTTAAATATTTTTCAGGAAAGTTTTTGAATAAGTCTGAGTAATAAGCATCTAATTCTTTATCATTAGGATATTCATAAGGGAGTTTTATTTGGAATCTTCTGAGTAATGCAATGTCTATAATCTCTAAATAATTAGTAGCACCAATTAGCAAGGTTTCTGGACTCATTGCATCCATTTGTTGCAAAAGGGTGTTCACAATTCTACGCATTTCCCCTGCGTCGTTACTGTCCTCATCTCTAGATTTGCCTATAAAATCAAATTCATCAATAAATAAGATAGCCTTATCCAACCGTGCATTTCTGAATACCTCTGTAATGTTTTTAGCAGTTTCACCCAGCCTTGCAGAAATAAAACCCCCTAAGTGCAAAGTGATAATTTTTTTATCTAACTCCTGCGCTATAGCATGAGCTGTGGCGGTTTTACCACAACCTGTACTTCCGTGCAAGAGTATTTTATTGTCTACAGGCAAGTCATATTTTTTTAGAACATCGATAAACTTAAATTCCTCAATCAATTGATTGATTTTGTCGCGATTAGATTCAGATAAATGAATTTGATCTAAGGATAAGTGATTGTTGGTAGATAAATTTGATAATTGGAATGCGCTCATTTAAAAAAATTGATTTATATAATTCTAATTAAAGATTAGAATAGTAAATTTACATAAATTAATAAACAGCTTATTTTTAAATTAAAGATAACATGGTTTAGGTTTTAAGGTATAAATGTTGCTTTAAACAACAATCAAGTTAATCGCAAAGAAATCAATGACGCAAAATACAGATTATATATATACAATTGCTATTATAGGTGGTGGGGTATCAGGTGTAACGGCTGGCTTACGTGTGGCTGAACTTGGTATTTCTACTTTACTTATAGAGCAACAGAATTCCGTAGTAAATGGTCCACCTTTTTGTCACCTACATGCTGGCGGTAACCTATATCCGGATATTTCAAAAGACCAATGCGTGGAGCTTTTGAGACAGTCTATAGACATGGCTAGGACTTATCCAGAGTCAATTGATAAAAGACCTACCTTCATCAGCATTCCTAAATCAGAGGAATATGAACCAGATGACTTATTGAAGCGTTTAGATATCATCGTTAAGGCTTATAAAGATTTAATTGAAAAAGATACACATAACGAAGTTTTAGATGATCCACAAGCTTACTATAAAACTTACACGCAAAAGGAATTAGAAGAATTAGAGAGAAAAAAAGTAGTGGTGGAGCCACAAACGCTAGATGAATGGATGATCGGGGTAGCACAACAAGTAGATTATAGTCAACTTAAGTTTCCTGTTCTTCTAGTAAATGAATACGGTTGGAATCTATTTAGGCTTGCGGCACAAGCACAAATTGCTTTAGAAAAAATTGAATATTGTGATTTAATGCTCAATACTGAAGTTAAAAACATCATTGATCACAGTGAGGAAGATTTACTATATAATTGGGAAATAGAAACGAATCAAGGTACTTTTTATGCTCAATATTTACTAAATGCAGCTGGTTATTTGACAGGTGAGTTTGATAACGATATAGGTTTAGAAGAAGATAGATTGGTTGAATTTAAAGCAGCCTATGTATCACATTGGCAGTATGCTGGAAGCAAATTACCAGAGCTTATTTTTCATGGTAAAAGAGGTACTCCACATGGAATGGCACAATTGACACCTTATGCAGATGGATATTATCAGATTCATGGAATGACAAAGGATATTACTTTGTTTAAAAATGGTCTGGTAAAAAGCAATAGAGAAGATGCGCAACCTGATTTAGATGATGATTTTGATTATAAGTTGGATGAAGGCTGGAAACAAGAGGACATACATAGACGTACCACCAGAGCAATCAATTATGTAGCTCAATTTGTTCCTACTTTTAAGAATGCAGAAGTGGGTGGGCCGCCTTTATTTGGTGCACAACAAATTCCTGGAGAAGATTCAAGTTTACGTGTAGCAGAGATAAGTTTTCCGAGAAAGTTCTATGCACGCAGTGAGATTGTAAAAGCTTCTTCAGCACTAGATGTGGCAGATAGATTGGTAGAAAAGTTGAAAGAATTAAATCTTATGGATGAGAAATTATCTACTGATCGAAACTTTAAAACTTTAGATCAAGTTCCTGTAGATGATATTCATTCATTTGCTCAAAAATTAGCTAGTGAAAGAGGTTATGCGGCAGATATGGGTAAATTGTATCATGCTTCTATTAAAAAAGCATAATAATTGCTCATACCATAGATGAGTTTAAAATATATCTATGATACAACCAGATCATTATCTTACATATCATCCGAGTATGGATGAGCTTTCAGATCACACGCTTGAATTATTGGAGAAAGCGGTTGAGAGCACTCAAGCATTTATAAAAGTAACTTCAAAGCTAAGTGAAACTTCATATTTAACAAGAGGAGCGCATGCTAAGAGTTATGCTTATGCGCAAGGGAAATTTAATCCAAATGAGGCTTTAATTCATGATCTAAATATTGAGGATTACTTCAATAAAGGTCAAGACTTGCTTATTAGATTTTCTAATGCCAATAATGTAATTCATGAAGAAAGTAAAAATTTTCCAGCCTATGGAATGAGTTTGAAGTTTACCAATAATATTTGTTATCCATTAGTTAATTTCCCCCTATTTCCAACAGATGACGTTGACTCTTTTTTAAAGCTATTCATCGATTTAAATGAAGCAAGAATTTCTCAGGCCAAAGAGGGTTGGGGCGCAGTAAAGGAATTACCCGCGGTATTATCTTCTACATTTAAAGCATTGTATCATATTAATCCGCTAAATCTAGGTAATTTGATTTGGAAAGGTGCCAGCTTGGATAAAGACTTTCTTATGAATTATCACTACCATGGAATTGGGTGTTACAGAATGGGTGAATATGTGGCTAAAATCCATACTGAAAAATTGGATTTTAAAATTGATGATGTGGATAAAGAGGGTAGTCAAAGAAAAGCGCTACAAAATATTTTAAATTGTAGTGAAATCCATTTCAGAATATATATTCAATTAGCGGTAAATGAGAATGACACACCAGTTAATCAACTATCTAAAGAATGGAGTAAAGAAACTTCTCCTTGGTTGGAATTAGGAATTGTAACCCTCCCTAAACAAATTATTGTAGAGAATTCGCCAGCTTTTGAAGCCACATCTTTTAATCCATTTCTAAACCCATCCTGCATGCAGCCAGTGGGTAGAATTCAGCAAACGCGTAAACCAGTTTATAAAGTTTCACACAAAACTAGGACGAGCGTTTGATTTATTGTTTGATATAATTAAACTAAACACGGCCGAATTAATCTTCTATCCAAGCGGTAATTTTAGGATCATTCGGCTCTATTTTTGTTTCAAACATGTGTTCCAATTGGCCATTCTCTCCAATTAAGTATTTTTGAAAATTCCATTGTACCTCGCTATCTAAAACTCCATTTAATTCCTTCTTAGTAAGAAATTGATAAATCGGCGCCATATCATCACCTTTTACAGATATCTTTTCCATCATAGGAAATTCTACTCCAAAATTGGCTGTGCAAAATTGTTTAATCTCTTGGTTAGAACCTGGTTCTTGTTCATTAAAATTATTAGCAGGAAACCCTATAATTACAAAGTTTTTATCTTTATATTTTGTATATATTTCCTGTAACTGCTCGTATTGTGGTGTATAACCACATTTAGACGCAGTATTCACAATCATTACTTTCTTACCTTTAAGGGTAGAAAAATCAAAATCATTTCCATCAATATCTCTTACGGTATAGTCATATATAGTTGCTTGATTTTGAGGTTCATTTTCAGCGATTTCAACTACATTTCCATTCTTTTCTTGACTATTACAAGAAGAAACTGATAGGACAGCTAGAATACAGATTAATAAGGGTTTATAATTTATCATTTTCAATTACATTTTTACAAATTCATTATGCTTGGTATATTTCTTTCTTACAAAATAAGCAGTAAGACTTAGAATAAAAAATAAAACGACAGCAAGTGGCACCCAAGATGGAATCGGTATGCTATCCCCAGCAGCGTACGTATGCAACCCACTTAAATAATAATTAACACCAAAATAAGTCATGATAGGAGCGGCAATGGCCCAAAGGGAGGCTAAATTAAAAGCGAATTTTCCTCTTAAACCTGGTACTAAACGCATGTGTAATACAATGGCATAAACGATTACAGAGATGAAAGCCCAAGTTTCTTTTGGATCCCAAGACCAGTATCTACCCCAACTTTCATTAGCCCACATTCCACCTAAGAAGGTACCAATGGTTAGCATGTAAATCCCTACAGTTAATGACATTTCATTCACAATCGTTAATTCTTTGATATTGGCTTCTATCTTTTTAGATGGTTTTAGCATAAATAAAATCATATTAAAAATAGAGAGCACCATTCCTAACCCGAAGAAACCGTAACTAGAGGTAATAATAGCCACGTGAATAATTAACCAATAAGATTTAAGCACAGGGACTAATGGCGTAATTTGTGGATCCAATAAAGATGATCCATGGGCAAATCCCATCATAATTACTGCCACAGCGGCACCTGCGGTTGGTAAAAAGGAATTACCATTTCTATACATCAAGAATCCAGCTAATACACCAATCCATGATATAAATATTACTGCTTCATATCCATTGGTCCAAGGGGCATGTCCAGAAATATACCAGCGCATTGCTAAACCAATAGCGTGGATAACAAAGACTACTAGTGTAAGAATTAAAGTTGCATTTAGTAGTCTATTAACAATCTTTGTTGATTTAAATAATTTTATAAATGAAAGTATCAAGAGAATTCCTCCTAAAGAAGCATAAGCAATCATTACATAAAGGAATGGATTAAAGTGATTATATATTACTTCAGCTTTCACTTTTGTGACTGGAGGTATTACATTTTTACCCCATTTTTTTTGATATGCATCAATCTCGTCAATTATCTTATTTGCTTCTGTCCAATCACCTGTTTTTTGTGCTTTCCCTAACGCATTAAAATATTGAGAAGTAAAGCGAAGTGACGTAGTATCAATCTCTAATTCTTCTGTGGGTTTTATCCAGCTCGTCCAAGTCTCATTGGGATCATTCGGGAGTGGGAATAACCTTAAAAAATATCCTTTAGCAATATTATCTACAATGGTAAAACGTTCTGTAATATTGATAACCTCTTTATCTAATTCTGTTTTTTCTGATGGTTTCTTAGCGAAGGCAGCGTTATATTCTTTATTTAATTTAAACTGAGTAGTTTTATGATCTACAAGGTTCAACAAAGAAGTATAATTATCCTCTGCTCCTAAATTCTCTGCCCATTTGCTACCAATCTTTAATTGATCAACTTTAATCAAAGGTGCTTGAGCCCATAAGGCTGGGTTTTGTTGTAGTGACATAAACCAAGTAACTGCAGGTACGCCATTGAATTTGTCTTTCTTATGTACTTTTCGCATTAACTCTAAAGCATGTGTGCCCAGAGGTTTAATTCTCCCTTGATCATCTTGCACTAATAAATGTTCAAGTTTATTCACATGATCTTTATCAAAATTCATTTGTGCAGCAATGCTATCCGGAGCCGTCATCACCATAGATTGTCCGTGCATTGTGCCTTCTATCGGTTTGGTTGACTGTGTAGTAGCATGGTCATGTCCACTATGATCCTCTTGTGAGAAACCTAGTAAAGGCAATAGCATTAATAAAAGTAGTGCAGTATGTTTTCTCATGTTTTTAAGCATCTTTTGTAAGGCCTCAAATCGAGTTCCTCTCCAGAACAATGAAAAGAACATTCCTATAAACATCATAAAGTATCCTATATAGGTGGTGATAGTTCCGGGTCTATCCTGATTCACAGAAAGTCTTGTACCTAATTGATCTGGATCATAGCCAGACTGAAAGAAACGAAATCCTCCGTAATCTAAAACATTATTCATGTAAATTCTATGTGGAGTTTCAACGCCATTGTCTATAATGGAAATCTCACTTGCAAAAGAGGATGGGTTAGGGGATCCTGGATAAGTATCCATCTGGAAGTCCCTTAATTTTATGCCAAATGGCGTATTGATTATCTTGGAACCAAAACCTAATGAAACTTGTAGACCATTAATACTTTTTCTTGTACTATAGGCTGTACTTCCTTGTCCACCTCTAAGTACCAATGTGTCTTTTACTTGACCATCATCATATTCCATCACGACAACATTAGAGTTCATCTGTTCTTGTGGGTTATTTTTATCACCTGGTATAAATTCTAATTTCCCTTTAAATATAGGATTAGGTAATACAAATTGAGCAGATCCTATTTGGTAAAGAGATTTTAACTTTAATTCTTGAATGGAATCTACTGCTACGATGCCCTTTCCTTCATTAAAAGTTGCAGAATCTGTCACCATACCTACAGCTTGCCCTTGCATTTGTACATATTCCCCTTCCAGTGGAGATTTAAATAAAAGTTGATTTTGTTGAGAGGAAATTTGGAAAGTTCCAGGAACTGGATTATTCATGCTAAACATGATACCGCCAATTTCTTTTAATTCACCTGATTGTATGTATTGGCTTTTTCTACCTCCTTCTCCTACACTTACAATCTCTAAAGTTTCTTTTCCTGCCCCAGGAATGATAGTATCTTTGGCTAACGGTATGTAGTCAAGGGATTTTAGCTGAATGATTCTATCTTTAAACTGATATTTGCTTTCAAACTGTCTTTTAAAAGGAAACGACGCATCTTTATTATTAAAAAAAGTCATTTGGTAAGGAGTCTCGTAAGCTAAAGCTCGATCTTCGTCAAATACACTCATTTTCACGTAGGTTTGTGAAGTGATGATTTCGTTAGAGGTATCACCCTCTCGAATATTCATCATACCTTCTACACCAATTAAATGGGTAATGGCCGCCCCAATAAACGTTACGATAAATCCAACATGAAATAGAAGAATAGACCATTTTTCTCTTCTCCAAAGGCGGTATCGGAAAATATTAACTGCAAAATTGATAATTAATAAAACTTGTAATACATCAAACCACAAGGCATTATAT
>JBPCUN010000157.1:0-8809 GCA_051011115.1 Weeksellaceae bacterium | reverse complement strand
TTATAATTCTTCCAAACCTAGATCAATTTATGGATCTTATTGGTCAAGCACCTAAAGACGCGGTGAAATAATTGAATTAAAAAATTAAATAATAAAGCCTCAATCAAATTTTGATTGAGGCTTTATTTATTACTACAATATGAAGCATTTTATCTTTTAAAAGCGCCCCATTTATCATTCACTACAGATTCTGCATCAAGTAAATTTAAAACCTCCTCTGCAATTTTTTCACTTAATTCTAAATGGGTAGTGAAGCCTACACAAGATGCATTGATTTCACCCAATACATATTTATCCTTTTGAGTTTCTAAATCCGTATCCATGATAAAATCTGCAGTCCAAATGAGTGGTAAATCATAATCACCTAACTTCATACGCAATACTGGAATCGATTTTTGAATAATCTCCATTAAATCTGGCCACTCCTCTGGCGAATCATATCGATATTGTGCGCCAGAAAATAAAGTAGCAGAAAACGCGTCTTCTGTATCTGCTGGTTTCTTATGCACTACATTTACAGGTTTATCGCGCAACATCAAAACACGTATTTCACCTTCTTTAATCCTCTCTAGAAATGGCATATCCAACAAAAGTCCATCATCTCCTTCTACATACTGTATACAGAATTCTATAAACTCTTGTAAAGTTTTATATTCTACATGATTATCTGTAGCTTCAGTAAGTTTTAATTCTGCATTCAAAGGAATCTCTGGCAAATCTGCATACTGATCAGTATCTATAACCTCAACTCTCCAAATACCCTCTCCAGTGGAACCTCTATTTTGTTTTAAAACACGAATACCATGCATTAATGATTTCGGAAAATTATCTTTCAAATCATCAAAAGAATAATAGGTATAAACATCATCAGGAACTAAATGCGTCCCTTTCAATTTTTCTATCGCATTTTTAGCACCATAAGCCAACATAGCATCTGGATGAGGTAAACCCTCTACCCCATTGGCCACAAGTTCTCTCAACATTTGAAAATAATGAACCTCGCTAGGCAAGTTTCCTGGATTTACACGGCTGATATAAGCATCTGCTTTCTCTAAAGTATGTCTATAAATTTCGCCTCGATTAGCATCATCATAAAATATGATTTCTGCTGTCCATCCTCTTTGTTTTAGCGAATCTATAATAGGTTTAGAGTCTTTTCTAAAACCGTACTGCCCTTTATCTGAACCACCTCGTGCTTCAAAGATTACAACATGTTTTTTCATTGGCGAAAGTCAAATTAATTTTTGTAAAAATATTATAAACTTTAACTAAAGTAAAGCTCGTATGTTAAAAAATTATTAACATTAAAAAGACAAATTAAAGTTGAAGCGAAGATTGTGAATAATTCTTAATTAAATTACGATACCTAATTCGTTATAAAGTTCTAATTTTCATCATTTAAAAGACATAGCCAATTAAAAAACAAATTCAGTTCAATACAATGATTTCACGCCAATAAAATCAAATCTATTTTATTAACTTGTGAACTCAATTGCGAGTTTATGAACATAGAGGAAAGAATAAAAAAGCTTACCCAAGAATTACAGGAACATAATTATAATTATTACGTTTTAGATAATCCTACCATTTCTGATTATGAGTTTGATGTAAAACTTAAAGAATTACAACAATTAGAAGACAAACATCCACAATTCGCTGACGATAATTCGCCTACAAGACGTGTTGGTGGAGATGTGACCAAAAATTTTCCCACCATTGAGCATACCTATAGAATGTATTCTTTGGCAAATTCTTATTCTAAAGAAGAATTAGTAGAATGGATAGAAAGAGTAGAAAAATCTGTAGATCAAAACTTGGAATATGTATGTGAACTTAAATTTGATGGTGCTTCTATTTCATTAAAATATCTTAATGGGCAATTAGCAGAAGGTGTTACGCGTGGAGATGGATACCAAGGAGATGACATTACAACCAATGTGAGAACAATTCGCTCTATTCCCTTAAAATTAAGAGGTGAAGCCCCAAAAGAAATGTATGTGAGGGGTGAGATTATATTGCCTTTAGAAGGTTTTAGACAAATTAACGCAGAACGGGAAGAATTAGGTTTAGAACCTTTTATGAATCCTAGAAACACCGCCAGTGGAAGTTTAAAAATGCAAGATTCTGGGGAAGTTTCTAAAAGACCTTTAGAGGCGTTTATGTATGCTGTACAAGGACGAGATTTACCATTTGAAAGCCAATGGGAAATGTTGGAATATTGCAGAAAGGCAGGTTTTAAAGTGCCTGATTCTGCCAAATTATGCAAGACAAAAGAAGAGATTTTTAATTTTATAGAATATTGGGACAAAGAGAGATTAAATTTACCTTACGAGATTGATGGGATTGTAATTAAAGTAAATCAATTTTATCAACAAAATGAATTAGGCTATACGGCCAAAGCTCCCCGCTGGGCTATTGCTTATAAATTTAAGGCAGAACAAGTTCAAACCAAATTGAATGAAATTACTTACCAAGTTGGGCGCACAGGAGCTGTAACTCCAGTCGCTAACTTAGAACCTGTATTATTGGCTGGGACTACTGTAAAACGTGCCTCATTGCATAATGCAGATATCATTGCCCAATTAGATGTTAGATTAGGCGATACAGTAATGGTAGAAAAAGGTGGAGAGATTATACCTAAAATTGTTGATGTAAATTTAGATTTAAGACCTAAAGATGCAGAGAAAGTTGAGTTCATTCAAAGCTGTCCAGAATGTGGGACAGAATTAGTAAGACATGAAGGAGAATCTGCGTATTATTGTCCGAATGAAGATGGTTGCCCTCCACAGATCAAAGGAAGAATAGAGCATTTTATCAGTAGAAAAGCCATGGATATGGATTCTATTGGCGCAGAAACCATTGCGCAATTTTATGAGGCTGACCTAGTAAATAAAATTTCCGATTTATATGATCTTACCCAAGAAGATTTACTACCGTTAGATAGACTCGGAGAAAAATCTGTACATAATATATTAGAGGGAATTGAAGCCTCTAAGCAAATGCCATTTCATAAAGTTTTATATGGATTAGGAATACGATATGTAGGTGAAACCGTAGCAAAAAAATTAGTGAGAGCGTTTCCTAATATTCAATTATTAATGCAAGCTACGCAAGAGGAATTAGAAGCGGTGGATGCTATTGGAGGTAGAATTGCAAGCAGTGTTACTGCATATTTCTCTAAAGAAGAGCATAGAGCAATGATTGCTAAATTAGAAAAAGAAGGTTTACAATTTGAGGCTGAATTTGAAGAAAATATTTCTGAAGTTTTAAATGGAGAAACTTTCTTATTCACTGGTAAACTATCGGAATTCACTAGAGAAGAAGCCAAAGAAATGGTAGAAAAGAATGGCGGTAAAATTGTGTCATCTGTTACCAAAAATCTGAAGAATTTAGTGGTTGGAGAAAATGCTGGATCTAAATTAAAAAAGGCCAATGAACTTGGAACCGTTAAAATCTTAACCGAAAAAGAGTTTTTAGCCTTAATTGAATAATTGAGTAAAACAAAAGTAGCCTTTCTGTATAATAGAAAGGCTTTTATATTTTATGGAGGTTTAAATTACATTTCTTGACTCCAATACGCTATATTCTTTTCATTCTCCTCTACATAATTCAAATTTCCCGCTTTTTCTGCTAATGCCTTAGATTTTTTGGCATTAATAATAGCATTGGTATAATCTGTAAAGTAAGCGTAAGCCTTAGACAAAACCATATAAGCATAAAAAGAATCAGGCTTTAGGTCTACCGCTTTATGTGCCCACTCTAATGCCAAATCTTTATTCTGATTATTTTTTATATAAAATTCAGATGCCCGTATATAATCACTATAGTCGGGATTAATCCCCATAGTCTCCTCTATATTTTTCATTATGGATTCAATAGTATTTACAGCCATTGGAATTTCTACCATAGTGTTTTCCCAACTTAACGCCAAAATAGCAGAAGAATCTGTAAAGTCAGAAAAATTGATAGTAAATGTTTCTACTGTAGATTCAATCGGTTTTGGTTTGATAAAACATCTGGACACAATATGCTTATCCTCCAATGCTTTTGGTGCACCCCAATTATCTGCTTTATCATATAATATGACCTCCCAAACATCTTTTTTAGGTATAGTATATAAAGCATATTTACCAGCTTGTACCGCTACTCCGCCAAAATTGAATGAATTATAAAACGTAATGGTAGTATTTTCGTTTGCTCCCGTTCGCCACAATTGATTGTATGGAACCAAATTTCCAAAAATCTCCCTATTTCGCATAGAAGGCCTAGAATATACAATTTCTACTGAATCTATACCCACAACTTGTTTAATTATGGATTTAGGACTTGGCTGCGCAACTTTAACTTGAGCCTCGGCAATCGTAAACCCAATAAAACAAAATGCAATTATTAATATGTTTTTCATATGATATTTTTAAAATCTATTACTCCCACTCTATGGTTGCTGGTGGTTTACTAGAAATATCATAGGCAACTCTATTAATTCCTTTTACTTCGTTAATAATTCTACTAGAAACTTTTTCTAATAAATCATATGGCAATCTAGACCAAGTGGCGGTCATAAAATCTATGGTATCTGCAGAACGTACCACCGCTGTATATTCATAGGTACGCTCATCGCCCATTACGCCTACAGATTTCACAGGAAGTAATACCACAAAAGCTTGGCTAACTGCATCGTATAAATTGGCTTTTCTTAGTTCTTCTATAAAGATAGCATCTGCTTTTTGCAAAATTTCTACTTTCTCCCTAGAAACTTCACCCAAAATTCTAATTCCTAAACCTGGCCCTGGGAAAGGATGACGATAAACCAAATCTCTTGGTATCCCCAATTCCACACCTACTCGTCTAACTTCGTCTTTAAAAAGTTCTCTTAAGGGCTCAACCAATTCCAAATTCATTTCTTCTGGTAATCCACCCACATTATGATGAGATTTAATGGTAGCAGAAGGTCCTTTAACCGACTGAGATTCTATAACGTCTGGGTAAATGGTCCCTTGCGCCAAGAAAGATGCATCTTTAATTTTACTTGCCTCCTCGTCAAAGATTTCTATAAATTCATGTCCAATAATCTTTCTTTTTTCCTCTGGATCACTTACGCCTTTTAACTTATCAAAATATCTATCCTTCGCATCTATTTTAATAATATTGATGTCAAAACTTTCGCCATAGGTCTTCATAACGGTTTCTCCCTCATCCAAACGTAAAAGCCCTGTATCTACAAAAATACAAGTTAATTGATCTCCAATTGCCTCATGCAACAACACCGCCGCTACAGAAGAATCTACACCACCAGAAAGACCAAGGATGACATGATTATCTCCTACTTGTTGACGTATTTTTTCTTTTTCTTGTTCTATAAAATCTTTAAGTTCCCAATTTTTATTGCAGTTACAAATATCAAAAACAAAATTGGTTAAGATTTGTGTACCGTATGTGGTATGAGAAACTTCTGGATGAAATTGAACAGCATAAATAGCCTTTTCTTCACTATAAAAAGATGCGATTTCTGCAGATGATTTTCCACTAGATTTAAACCCTTGAGGTACTTTTACAACTTCGTCAAAGTGGCTCATCCAAACCGTAGAACTCTCGGGAACATCTTTTAATAATTTATTATTAGCATCAGTAACAGTAAATTCTGATTTACCATATTCGCCAGTTTTACCTTTCTCTACTACACCATCTAAAATATGTGCTGTGAGCTGCATTCCATAACAAATCCCAAGCACGGGAACACCTTGATCAAATAGTTCTTTCTCTACGGTATAGGCATCCTCAGAAAATACAGAAGAAGGACCTCCTGATAGTATAATTCCCTTTGGTTTGTGTGCCATAATTTCCTCTACGCTGGCAGAACATGGAATTACCTCTGCATACACACCCATTTCCCTAACTCTTCTCGCTATCAATTGGTTATATTGTGAACCAAAATCTAGTACTATAATACTGTTTTTCATTTTGCGAATTTAATTAAAATGAATGAATTTTATTTTTGAAATTTAAAAAGTAAACCCGCAATGAATTTGCGGGTTTATTTCAATTTTATGTAGAGAATTGATTGGCTATCTTTTCTGCCTTCCTCGATGCTGAATAATCATAAAAGCCTTCACCCGATTTCACTCCTTTTTTACCAGCCATTACCATGTTTACTAGCAAAGGACAAGGAGCATATTTTGGATTTTTGAATCCGTCATATAACACATTCAATATAGATAAACATACATCTAGACCAATGAAATCTGCTAACTGTAATGGCCCCATAGGATGCGCCATCCCTAGTTTCATTACCGTGTCAATTTCTGCTACACCAGCCACACCTTCATATAAACTATATATTGCCTCATTGATCATTGGCATTAGAATACGATTGGCTATAAATCCAGGATAATCATTTACCTCTACAGGAATTTTACCTAAAGATTTAGAAAGTTCCATGATTTGACCAGTAACCTCATCAGAAGTATTGTAACCTCTAATTACCTCTACAAGTTTCATAATAGGCACAGGATTCATAAAGTGCATTCCGATGACTTTATCTGCGCGATTAGTCTCTGCCGCAATTTGGGTAATAGAAATGGAAGAAGTATTGGTGGCTAAAATCGCATTCTTTGGTGCTTTTTCATCTAATTCTTGAAAGATTTTCATCTTTAAGTTTACATTCTCTGTGGCAGCTTCTACGATTAAATCCGCATTGGATATACCTTCCTCTAGTGTTGTATAAGTATGAATTTGCTCTAAAGTTGTAGTTTTATCCTCCGCTGTAATTTTTTCTTTAGCAAGCATGCGGTCTAGATTCTTGCCTATCGTATTCAATGCATTGTCTAGTGCTTCTTGTGAAATATCTACTAAACTAACTTGGAATCCATTTTGAGCAAAAACGTGAGCAATCCCATTACCCATCGTTCCTGCACCAATAACTGTTATGTTTTTCATTTAAATAATTTAAAATTAATCTCTATTTATTCTATAAGAATTAGGGCTACATAATTCCCTCTATAATTTCTCTTGCACTTTCAGTAAGGTTGGTTCCTGGGCCGAAGATTGCATCTGCTCCATTTTCATATAAGAAATCATAATCTTGTTTTGGAATCACCCCTCCAACAACAATAAAAATATCATCGTTTCCAAGTTTCTTTAACTCTTGTACTACTTCTGGTACCAGTGTTTTATGACCTGCCGCTAAAGATGAAATACCTAGAACATGTACATCATTTTCTATGGCTTGTTTAGCTACTTCTTTTGGGGTTTGAAATAATGGAGCTATATCAACATCAAATCCCATATCCGCATAACTTGTAGCCACCACTTTTGCTCCACGATCATGGCCATCTTGTCCCATTTTAGCCACCATGATTCTAGGTCGTCTACCGTGTTTGAGTTCAAACTCGTCTGCAAGTTGTCTTGCTTTCTTGAAGCTTTCTACATCAGAGGCCTCAGACGCATATACGCCTTGTATCGATCTTATCTGTGCTTTGTGTCTACCAAATGATTCTTCCATAGCGTCAGAAATTTCACCTAAAGTTGCTCTAACTCTAGCAGCTTTAATACTTAAATCTAATAAATTACCATGGCCAGTTTTTGCAGCTTTTTTAATTGCTTCTAAGGCTACATCCACATCTTTTTGATTTCTGGTGGATTTAATGTGAGCAAGTCGCTCTAGTTGTTTTCTTCTAACCTCGGTATTGTCAATATCAAGAATCTCTATTTCATCTTGCTTTAGTTTAGACCTAAATCCATTGATTCCAACAATAATATCTTCACCAGAATCAATTTTAGCTTGCTTTCTTGCAGCAGCTTCTTCTATTCTCATTTTAGGAATACCAGCTTCTATAGCTTTTGTCATCCCTCCTAATTCCTTTACTTCTTCTATATATTCCCAAGCCTTGTCTACCATGGCTTGTGTTAAATTCTCTACAATATGAGAACCTGCCATCGGATCAACAGTTCTGGTAATTTTAGTCTCGTTTTGTATAATCAACTGCGTATTTCTTGCAATCCTAGCAGAGAAATCAGTAGGTAAAGCAATCGCTTCATCTAGTGCATTGGTGTGTAAAGATTGTGTTCCCCCTAAGGTTGCCGCTAAAGCTTCTATCGCTGTTCTGGTAATATTGTTATATGGTTCTTGTTCTGTAAGACTCCATCCACTGGTTTGGCAATGCGTTCTTAAAGCTAAAGATTTTTTACTTTTTGGTTCAAATTCAGAAATTAACTTAGCCCACAACATTCTTGCTGCTCTCAATTTAGCTATTTCTTGAAAGAAATTCATCCCAATAGCCCAGAAGAAAGATAAACGTGGCGCAAAGTTATCTATCTCTAGACCAGAAGCTAACCCAGTCTTCACGTATTCATAACCATCTGCTAAGGTATAAGCCATTTCTAAGGCTGGCGTAGCACCCGCTTCTTGCATATGATATCCCGATATTGAAATCGAATTAAATCTTGGAATATTCTGAGAAGTATATTCAAATATATCTGCAATGATTTTCATAGATGGTTTTGGTGGATAGATGTACGTATTACGCACCATAAACTCTTTTAAAATATCATTTTGTATGGTTCCACTTAATTTATCTTCTGATACCCCTTGCTCTTCTGCAGCCACAATATAGAAGGCAAGAATCGGCAAAACAGCGCCGTTCATGGTCATGGAAACTGAAATCTTATCTAATGGAATTTCATTAAATAAAATTTTCATATCCTCTACAGAGTCAATGGCAACCCCTGCTTTCCCTACATCTCCAACCACCCGCTGATGATCGCTATCGTATCCGCGATGTGTAGGGAGGTCGAAGGCAATGGATAAGCC
>JBPCUN010000156.1:0-9753 GCA_051011115.1 Weeksellaceae bacterium | reverse complement strand
TTGTTAAGTATTCTATTTTTCCTATTTGTAGCATGGTTATATACACGATACTTGACACCGATTTACCAATCAAGCATTAAGGTATTGATTAAAGACTCTCAAAAAGGTGCTGGTGCCAATGTACTCTTAAGTGACGTAGCAGTGCAAGGTGGAATGAATGGAGGTATTGATAATGAGATTGAGATAATGAAATCTCGAAGGTTAATTCAACAGGTTATAGAAAACTTAAATTTAACCAACACTTATACTAAAAAGGGGAAGGTAATCGATACAGAAGTTTACAATAATGAATTACCCATCCTATTAAAATCCCTATCACCTGATTCTGCTGTAGTATTAACCAACTTTCAAGTAGAATATAACTTACCCAATATAGAAATTATTCAAGGAGAAAATAGAATTAAAACCAAAATCGATCAACCTTTCAAGGTAAATAATAGACCCTTTGTATTTTATGGTAATCCTTTAAACAATACCAAAAAAGGGAGTTTTCATGTAAATGTTACCCCAAAGTTAACTTTAGCTAAATCACTTCAAAATAGAATTAATGTCGGGATGGCTAACCAATATTCCTCTGTCTTACAAATCAGCCTGAATAGTTCTAACACTGCCAAATCAGAAGATATAATTACTGAATTAGTTCGAGTTTATAACATCGATGCTAAAAAAGATAAAAGCTTAGAATTTGAAAAAACAGGTGAATTTATAGAAGAGAGAATTGCTATTTTAAATAATGAATTATCTGGTGTAGAAGGACAAAAAGAAGATTTCCAAACGGGTAATGACATTGCAAGTTTACCCCAAGAGATTAGCTCAAGTATCGGTAAAAAAGATCAAATAGAATCAGAATTATTAAATTTAGACACACAAATTAGTTTAGTAGATACTTATAAAGGGTATGTAAGTTCACAACCGATGAGTGAAGTTTTACCCAGTGATATTACCAACTCGGGAGGTAATACCAATAGCGCTGTAAGTGCTTATAATCAACTGGTGACAGAAAGAAATAATCTATTAGCGAACGGTGCTACAAAGGATCACCCCATGGTGCAAAATCTAGAGAGCAATATTGCATCTGCTAAATCTAACATTATAACTAATATTTCTAAACAACAAGATGTTTTGAGAAGCACCAGGCGCAATCTAACCTCAGAATTATCTTCTGCCTCTGGATTTAAACGACAAGCACCACGCCTTGAGAGAATCTCTAGAGATATCGATAGACAACAACAAATTAAAGAAAGCTTATATTTATTATTATTAGAAAAACGAGAAGAAGCTGCAATTTCAGGTGCCATTACAGAGGATAAAATTAAAATTATAGACCCTGCTTCTAGTATTGGACCTGTGAGTCCAGTAAAATCAAGATATTATTTTGGAGCACTTGCTTTAGGTTTAATTTTACCTCTTGCATTCATCTACATTAAAGAATTATTAAAGAATAAAATTGAGAATCGCGAAGATTTAGAAGAATTAGTAAGGAATCACGCTATTGTAGGAGAGATTCCTAGAGCTAATGCAATGATTGATAAGTATGACACTGTAGACAATGATCTTGGTCCATTATCCGAAGCGTTCCGTATTATGCGTACCAATGTAGAGTTTATTGCTAAAAAAGTTAACACGCTAGATGATAAGGGTACTGTTGTTTTAGTAACTTCTTCAATCAAAGGAGAAGGAAAAACTTTTATTTCTATGAACTATGCACATACTTTGGGGCATATCAGAAATAAGAAGACAATTATCATCGGAGCAGATATTAGAAACCCACAGCTTCACAGATATGAAAATATTGATAAAAATGTGAAAGGATTAACTGAATATCTATATGATGATGAAGTATTGAATCACAAAGACTTTATTCACCCTTCAAAATCAAACCCTCAGACGCACATCATGTTCTCTGGTAGTATTCCCCCTAATCCTACCGAAATATTGATGAGTGAAAAGTTTGGCGAGTTAATTCATAAATTAAAGCTTGAGTATGATTATATAGTTATTGACTCCGCTCCACTCGTATTGGTGTCTGACACCTATCATATAAGTAATTATGCAGACCTTACGTTGTATATAACTAGATCAGAATATACACCAAAAAATGTATTGCAAGTACCATTAGAAGCTGAACAGAAAAATCGAATTAACAATCTATGTTTTGTGATAAATGATATTTCATCCGCTCAATCAGGATACGCTTATGGTTATAAGTATAATTATGGATATGGATACGGATACGGTCAGAATAGTAAGAAAAACTCTTATTTAGATGCTTTAACAAACATATTTAAAAAAGGTAAGAACTAATGAAGAAAGTATTAGTTACTGGAGCAGCGGGATTTATTGGATCTAATTTAATTGAAAAACTTCTGGAATTAGAATATCAAGTTGTAGGTTTAGATAATTTTGCTACTGGCCATAGAAAGAACATCAAACCATATTTAAGTAATTCAAATTTCTCATTTATTGAAGGGGACATCAGAAATTTGGAAACTTGTCAAAAGGCATGCAACAATATAGATTATATTTTACATGAAGCAGCGTTAGGATCTGTTCCGAGATCAATAAATGACCCTATAACTAGCAATGACGTAAACGTTGGTGGATTTTTAAATATGCTAATAGCAGCTAGAGATAATGGTGTTAAGCGCTTTGTGTATGCTGCAAGCTCATCCACGTATGGTGATTCCAAAGCATTACCTAAGGTAGAGGATAATATAGGAAAACCATTATCCCCCTATGCAGTAACCAAATTAGTAAACGAAATCTATGCAGACGTCTTTCATAAAACTTATGGACTAGACACGATAGGTCTTAGATATTTCAATGTATTTGGCAGACGACAAGATCCAAACGGAGCCTATGCTGCAGTAATTCCCAAATTTGTGATTCAATTAATGAATCATGAATCACCCACCATCAATGGAGATGGAACTTTCTCAAGAGATTTCACCTATATTGACAATGTGGTACAAATGAATCTCTTAGCCATACAAACTGACAATCAAGAGGCACTGAATCAAGTCTATAACACGGCTGTGGGAGATAGAACTACAATTAAAGATATGGCCATGTTATTGAAAGAATACTTGTCCAAATTTGATCCAGCTATTAGGGATATTGAGATTCTACATGGGCCTACTAGAAAAGGCGATGTTCCTCATTCATTAGCATCTATAGAAAAAGCAAAACAAAATCTAGGTTATCAACCAACACACGAATTCCAACAAGGTTTAAAAGAAGCAGTAAGCTGGTATTGGGAAAATTTAAATCATTAATTATTATTAAATGAATCATAAAATTACAGTTATAGGTTTAGGATATGTAGGACTACCATTGGCAAGATTATTTGCGGAAAAGCACCCGGTGGTAGGGTTTGATATCAATAGAGAACGTGTACAAGAATTAAACAAAGGACATGACGATACGCTAGAGGTATCTGATGAACTTCTACAGTCTGTATTAGTCGAAAAAAACCCTAAAGCCACAGAAATTGGTTTGTTTAATACATATGATCCTCAAGACATAGCAGATTCTACCATTTTTATTGTAACTGTTCCTACTCCAGTAGACAGAAATAATAGACCTGTTTTAACACCTCTTATCAAGGCAAGTGAAACGGTAGGTAGTGTGCTAAAAAAAGGGGATATTGTGATTTATGAATCTACCGTATATCCAGGCGCTACAGAAGAGGAATGTGTACCAGTACTAGAAAAGGTAAGTGGTCTCAAATTTAATGAGGATTTCTATGTAGGTTATTCGCCAGAAAGAATTAACCCAGGTGACAAGGAACATACAGTAGAAAAAATCCTAAAGGTAACATCTGGTTCTACGCCAGAAATTGGAAAGAAAGTCGATGAATTATATAAATCAGTGATTACTGCAGGTACCCATTTAGCTCCTACCATTAAAGTTGCAGAGGCGGCCAAAGTAATAGAAAATTCACAGCGCGATATCAATATAGCATTTGTGAATGAATTATCTAAAATATTCAACTTAATGGATATTAATACGCTAGACGTACTTGAAGCTGCAGGAACTAAATGGAACTTTTTACCGTTTCGCCCAGGTTTAGTTGGTGGACATTGTATTGGCGTTGATCCATACTATTTAGCTCAGAAAGCACAAGAATATGGATATCACCCAGAAATTATATTAGCTGGTAGGAGGATGAATGATGGTATGGGAGAATATGTAGCTTCAGAAGTAATCAAGCTAATGTTACACAAAGATATTAAAATCAAGAATTCAAAAATATTGGTATTAGGATTCACTTTTAAAGAGAATTGTCCAGATGTGCGAAATACTAAAGTCATTGATGTGATAAATTCTTTAAGATCATATAGTACTGATGTGACGATTTTTGACCCATGGGCAAATCCAAAAGAAGTGCAACACGAGTATCAAATTAATACGGTGCAAGAACTTCCAAAAGATAAGTTTGATGCCATTGTTTTAGCCGTTTCACACAAAGAATTTAAGGAACTTAACTTGGATGAGCTTAAGGCTGAAAACGCTGTCGTCTATGATGTTAAAAGCTTCTTAGATAAAGATATGATAGACGCGAGTCTATAATCATTTTCTTATTTATAAAAATCTATGAATACCCAAGTCATCTCTAAAGTTATAAACTCCAGAGTGATTTGGGTTTTTATATTTATATTCCCTATAATATTTATTTGGCAGGATGGTGACTTGGGTGATACTGGGTATAATTTAACATTATATCAGTTTTTCTTTGATAGATTAGAGGATAATATTACAGACTCTGTGATATTTTTAACAGAATTCATAGGAGGAGTATTCTTTAAATTAATGCCAATCAGTTTCGGTATTTATAATATTAAAATTCTTGCTTTGGTATTCTTATATGCTAATGTGTATATGAGTTATGGTATATTAAAAAGATTATTTCCGAAGTCTACCATATTACCCCTACTTCTATTGATCGCTCTTATATTCAATATTAGATGTTTCCCTCTTATCTTTAACTACGACCTTTTTTCAGCCTTTTTTCTAATTCTGATAATATACATATTATCATTAAAGAATGCTTTTACTTCTACTAATTTTATTGTAATCGGCATTATTACTTTCTTAGCAACTCTATCTAGATTACCAAATATTCTCCTCATCATATTATTACCAGTATCTACGTTTATAGGAGTTCTACTAAACATTATTGATATAGAATGGAAAAAGTTTACCAAGCTTATTACATATTTTATAGGTAGCACCTTAGTTTCCGCTACAGTTTTGTACGCAATTATGGAAATAAATGGTATTGCAAATATTTATTCTCAAAATTTATTTCACCCATCTGAAATTCTCCAAAACGAAAGTACTAGTTATAATATTTATAATGTTTTGAAAATTTATGCTTTAGACTTGATGTATTTTATAATATACTTTATAGCTACCTCAATACTATTGTATGTTTACGAAAAACTTTATTCAAGTTTAAAGTTCAATAAGCTAAGTAAGTATTTGCCACTTTTATTTTTACTAGGACTTTTCATGTTTTCTCTTTATCCATTTACCTTTAATTATAATAATGCGATAAAATATCTTGTACCAAGTATTATCATAATTTCCTTGCTTAAATCATCTATCAACAATCGAGTTAAATGGGTTGTCTTGCTTACACTCACCTTTGTACTTATTTTAATCGCTGGTTCTAATACTGGAATATTCTTGAAATCGTCATTATTATATTTAATCTTAATACCAGTTGCATTTAATTCTTTATTTAATTCTGTCAAAAATCAATTTAAAAATCTAACTATTATCTTTGCTACCTATACCCTCATCATGTCCACGTTTATATATACCGTTTTTATATATGGTGTGGGGCAAGGTGGCTTCATAAGAATTGAAGCAAGACATCCAGTAAATGCAGATTTGTATAATGGTGTATACACTACACAGGAATTAGCCAATCAAATTGAAACCACCACTCGCAACCTTCTAGAAGTGAAATCATCAGATACCACCAAATTATTTATTTATGGCCATCAACCATTATATTATTATCTATCGGGTATGCAACCAGCGGATAAAGAGTTTTGGCTTATCGGAAATTCTTTAGCAAAACCAGCTACCATTTTTGATCGCATCAAAGAAAAAAAAGAAAAACCAATTATCTTGGAAACCCATCAAGCTCTATTTTCAAAAGAAACTGAAGAAATAAAAGATAACTTTCTAAAAGAGAACCACTATCAATTAGTTAAATCAACACAATTTCACGATATTTGGGTTCCAATTGAATCAAAAAATTAAAATAAACAGATGTCTAAAAAAATTTTAATTACCGGAGGTGCTGGTTTTATAGGTTCGCATGTAGTTAGAAGATTTGTCAATGAATATCCAACTTATCAAATTGTTAATCTAGATGCTTTAACCTATGCTGGAAATCTAGAAAATTTAAAAGATATAGAAGATAAAGATAAATATGAATTTGTACATGGTGATATTACCGATGCAGATTTCATTACCAATCTCTTCCACGAACATCAATTTGATGGTATTATACATCTAGCTGCAGAGTCTCATGTAGATCGTTCTATTACAGATCCATTAGCATTTGCTAAGACCAATATTTTAGGTACCATGAATCTCTTGAATGCTGCCAAAGAAATATGGAAAGACAACTTTCAAAACAAGAGATTTTATCACATCAGTACAGATGAGGTTTATGGAACCTTAGGAGAAACAGGTTTGTTTACAGAAGAAACCGCGTATGACCCTAACTCCCCTTACTCAGCTTCTAAAGCAGCTTCAGATCATTTCGTGAGAGCTTATGGTGAAACTTATGGCTTACCTTACGTTATTTCTAACTGCTCTAATAATTATGGCCCAAATCACTTTCCAGAGAAATTAATACCACTTTTCATTAACAATATTATCAATGAAAAGCCACTACCTGTATACGGTGATGGCAAATACACAAGGGATTGGCTATATGTGATTGATCATGCGAGAGCAATAGATCTAATTTTCCATGATGGGGGAAATGCAGAAACATATAATATTGGTGGATTCAATGAATGGCAAAATATTGATTTAGTGAAAGAGCTATGCCGCCAAATGGACGAAAAATTAAATCGAGCACCGGGTAGCTCAGAGAAACTAATCACTTATGTAAAAGATAGACCTGGACATGATTTACGCTACGCAATTGATGCGACCAAATTAAACAAAGAACTAGGATGGTCTCCATCCGTAACTTTTGAAGAAGGGTTAGCAGAAACTATTGATTGGTATTTAAATAATGAACTATGGTTGAAGCATGTGACCAGTGGGGATTATCAAAATTATTATAAAGAGCAATATCACGGGTGATTATAAACTATTTTATATCTATTTCGAAGAAACAATCTTGAAAAATATTCTACATATCACCAATGATGACAAATTTGTACCATTAGGTAAAACTATATTCGATAGCGTTACGAATATTCAAAATGACTATTGGGTGTTACCTAAAGAAGGAAATATTGAATATTGTAAATTCCCTTGTCGCAATATTTTCAATTTAGATTTAAATACTGCTAATGTAATAGAACAGATTAATTCATATGATTTATTATGTATTGAATTTTTAAACCCTAAATTCTATGATATTATAGACCATAAAAATCTAAATACACCTATACTATGGATTGGCTGGGGAGGAGACTACTATTGGCTAATAGATTCTTCTAGAGATTTTAATTTACTCTTACCCAGAACAAAAAAACTAATAACAAAATTTCCCAATAATTTTTTGCCAAATAGATTAGCAAAGCAATTAAAAAAAATAAAAAGGCAAAGGCTTTATCAATCAATTCAAAATATTGATTACTTCTCCCCACCAATCCCTGTTGATTATGAGGCTATTAAAGCTAACTATCCAAGTTTTAAGCCTACATATTTTCAATGGAACTATGGATATATCAATGATAAAGTTTTAGATCAATTCTCATCTATGAGAACAAGAGGGTCTAAGATAATGATCGGAAACAGTGCAACCCCATCTAATAACCATTTGGATGTATTTTACAACCTAAAAAGTATTTTAACTGATCAAAAGCTGATATTACCTTTGAATTATGGTGATATGGGATACAAAACTTATATTACACAACATTTATCAACCCACTTCAAAAAGGAAAATATAGAAATATTAGAAATCTTTTTACCCTCCCATGAGTTTGATAACAAATTATTAGATTGCAAGAACTTAATTCTAGGCCACATGCGGCAGCAAGCGCTTTCTACCATTATTAAAGCTCTCATATTCGGGTTAAATGTCTTTTTATTTAAAAATAGTAATAATTACAAATTTTTAAAACAGGCTGGTTTTCACATCCATACAATTGAAAATTTAAAAGAAAATCCAAACTTATTAGATTCCAACCTTACTCCTTTACAAATTAAAGAAAATAAGCGAAAAATTAAAGAAATTTGGTCTTTGAAACATAATGTAAACCAAATTCAAGAGTTAATATCAAATTTGTAAGCCCTATGAACCTCACTATCGTTGCGGGCGCTAGACCCAATTTTGTTAAAATTGCACCACTGATACATGAGATTCACAAATTACAACAATCTCACGATAAGCTAAAATACAGATTGGTACACACAGGTCAGCATTATGATGACCAAATGAGTACGCAATTCTTTAAGGATTTATCTATTCCTCATCCAGATATTAACCTGAATGCAGGTTCTGGAACGCAAGCAGAGATCACAGCACATATCATGATAGCTTTTGAGAAGGAATTGCTAACACATAGACCAGATTTGGTGATTGTAGTCGGGGATGTTACCTCCACCCTAGCCTGCACCATTGCAGCAAAGAAACTAAATATAAAAGTAGCTCACATAGAGGCAGGGATTCGGTCCTATGACTTGTCTATGCCAGAGGAGATTAATAGAATGGTAACCGATAGTATTTCTGATTATTTTTTTACTACTACACCAGATGCCTCGAATCTTTTAAAAGGAATGGGTAAAAAGGAGGAACAAATATTCTATGTTGGTAATATCATGATAGATACGCTACTTTCCTCTATGAGGAGATTAAAGAAGCCAACTTTATTTGATCACTACAAACTTCAAGCACAATCCTATTTTGTTTTAACACTCCATAGACCATCCAATGTAGACGAGGTGGGGAAATTAACGCAACTAATCAATTATATTTGCCAGAATGCACACCCCTATCCTATTATCTTCCCTATTCACCCTCGTACCAAAAAGAACTTTAATCTTGACCAAGAAATTCCTGAAAATCTAATTCTTGTGGACCCACTCGGTTATTTAGAATTTAATTATATAGTGAAAAATGCACTTGGTGTGCTTACCGATTCTGGCGGAATCTCAGAAGAGACAACCATTATGAACGTGCCCTGCATAACCTTAAGAGAAAATACAGAAAGACCAGAAACTATAGCACTAGGTACTAATGAATTAGCTGGACATGACTATAGTCTCATTCAAAAATATATATCAAAAATAAAAGAAAGTAATTGGAAAAAAGCAGAACCAGTCCCTTTATGGGATGGAAAAACGGCCGAGAGAATTTTAGACGTTATTTTAACATATATTATTTAATGTAATTGATAATATTTGCCACTAGTATACTTATATTTGTTAACTTAAGAGTGTTTAAATAAAGATAATGAAACCTACTATTATTTATGGAAATGGAGCACATAGTGATTTAGTATATTATTTACTAAAAGAAGAAGGTTGGGATATAAAGGGTTTTAC
>JBPCUN010000155.1:0-18998 GCA_051011115.1 Weeksellaceae bacterium | reverse complement strand
GATAGAATATCAGATTTCGGCTCTGACGGTTGAGGGTTCGAGTCCTTCCTGGGTCACTATCACAATCATACAACTCTCTATTTTTAAATTAAGTAGAGAGTTTTTTTATGCTCTTACTCTAGGGTCTAAAACACCATAAAGAATATCCACTACAATGTTTACAAGTATAAAAGATATGGCGATTACCAACACGGCTCCCATAATAACTGGCTGGTCCAGTGTATTCAAGGCGTTCACAATTTCTTTACCCAGCCCATTCCATCCAAAAATAAATTCTACAAATACTGCCCCTGCCAGCATACCTGCAAACCAACCAGAAGCCGCAGTGATCACAGGATTCAATGCATTTTTGAGGGCATGTCGCCATATGACTTGTTTTTGAGTCAATCCTTTGGCGTAGGCTGTTCTTATATAATCTTTAGACAAAATATCTAATAAAGAATTTCGAGTTAATTGTGTTATTACAGCGAGTGGTCTAATCCCTAAAGTAATGGCTGGCAGTATTAAATTTTTAAGGGTTAAATGTTTTCCAATACCGTAATCATCAACCTCATATAAGCTTCCGGTCATGTTTAAATGAGTTACATCCGCCAATACGTAGGCGAATATCCAGGCCATGAGAATTGCTGAGAAAAATGATGGAACACTCATCCCTATAGATGTTACAACCAAAATAAAACGATCAAGGATAGAATCCTTATTTAAAGCAGAAAAAATTCCTAAAATAATTCCTAGAATAAAAGCTATAATAATGGCTGATAGTGCCAATAATAAAGTATTAGGTAAAGTTTCTTGAATAATTTCTAAAACAGGTTTTCCCTGCTGTTGATAAGATTCTCTCAGATATGGAACTTTAAAAGCTATATCATAATTACCAATTCCAAATAATTTTTGACCATGCTGTTTGGCATCTTCAAAATGAGTATAGTCATTCGCTTCTTTTGAATGAATAGAAATGGGAGATAAATCATTTAAATAATAAAAATATTGCGTGATTAATGGTTGATCTAATCCTAAATTATGTCTAATGGCTTCTAATTGTGCAGGATCTTCATTTTGATCTAACATCATTCTAGCAGGATCTCCTTGCATTACATTAAATAACAAAAATATCACCGTGATTACACCTAACAGCGTAATAAATCCTTTCCAAATTCTATCAACGACCAATCTAATCAATCTAACAACGCTTTTACTTTTTCCACAGATGGTGCATCTCTCCAATGATACTTCCCTACTACCGTTCCATGTTTTAGAAGAACAATACCAGGATTAGCTCTAATAATAGTTTTTAAAGTAGTTGCATCCATTAAACAAGTTTCTAGATTATCAATTACTACATTATCAGAAGCAATGCTTAAAACAGGAATGTCAAGATTTTCTACTTCATTTGAAAAATTGGTAATTCTATTCATACCTTCTACCGAAGTCTTGCTGGGGGTTGGTGTTAGTAGAAATATAACCTTAGGTTGTTCTAAATAATAATATGTCATGTCACCACGTTCTCCGCAATCAATAATGAAATCATGAATAGGTGGTGTGTAGCCTTCATGGATTAATTCTTCTTCTGTACTCAAAAGTTCCCAAGAGGTTCCTGTCTGCCAATAACTTTTATCACTAATATACTGCTGTTCGCTCAGTTTTATTTTCCTATTATTAAGCTTATTTTTTAAAATATATTTTACTTCATATTGGGGTGGTTCTAGTCCTAATTCCTCAGCTGTCTTCATGCCATCTATAATATTCTCACCGATTGCATAAGGCCTAAAATCGACCAACGGCAAATGATAAATTCCCATAAAAGCAATATATGCCATAATTAAAAATGCGCCAAGGGAAACATAATTAGCTATGGGCCTCGTAAAAAATAGATCTAAATATTTTCTCCCCCACCATAAAATACCAATCATAATTAATAAGAAAACATCTTTCCCAAAAGATTGCCATGGCGTCAATTTTACAGCATCTCCAAAACATCCACAATCTTGCACTACATTAAAATACGCAGAGTAAAAGGTAAGGAATGTAAAAAATATAATAAGTAATGTAAGGCTGGTTAAAGTAAACCGTCTATATATCCCTAAAATCAAGAAAACTCCTAATAATACTTCTAAAATAGTAATAAAAACAGAAACTGGTAACGTATATTCAGATAGCGACAATAAATTAAAAACCTCTAAATATTCTTCTAATTTAATAGAAAGCCCCATCGGATCTATGGTTTTTATTACCCCAGAAAATATAAAGAGTAACCCTACAATCCACTTAACGATTTTAATAAAAATATTCATAACAGACATTATAAATTAGATGATTCTTGGATATGAATCATAGAAAATACAGCATAATTCAATATATCTAAGTAATTAGCGTCTAAACCTTCAGAAACGATTGTTTTGCCTTTATTGTCTTCAATCTGTTTAATCCTTAGAAGTTTTTGCAAAATCAAATCAGTGATAGAACTTACACGCATATCACGCCAAGCCTCACCATAATCATGATTTTTATCTTGCATTAATTTTTTAGCCTGATCCACTTTGGTTTGGTATAATCTAGAAGCTTCTTCTTTCGATAAATCTGCACAATTACTCACACCTAATTCCATTTGGATAAGAGCGATTGCTGCGTAATTGATGATTCCTATAAACTCATTGCGTTCATCATCGGCAATCTTCTGCGTTTGGTTCTCTTGTATACTTCTAATTCTGTTAGCTTTGATGTAAATTTGATCCGTAAGTGATGGCAAGCGCATAATTCGCCATGCAGTACCGTAATCCTGAAGTTTGTTATTAAAGAGTTCCTTACATTCCTGAATGACTGCAGTATATTGTTCTAATGTTTTTTCCATAATTTAGTATTCAGAATTAAGAAGTTTGGTTCAATTCATGCAAAAATAGCTAAATCATTTAAACATTAGAGAATGACAATTCAAACCAAAGGAAAATTATTAGATTTAAGCAAGCCTCAAGTAATGGGAATTTTAAATCTGACACCCGATTCATTTCATGATGGAGGGCAAAATAATGATTTAAATAGTGCTTTATCGAGGATTGAAAAAATGCTAAAAGAAGGTGCTACCATAATAGATATTGGTGGTCAATCCACCAGACCAGGTGCAAATTTCTTGAATGCTGATGAGGAATTAAATGTATTATTTCCATTTTTAAATGAAATTATAAAAAACTTCCCAGAGACAATTTTTTCTATTGACACCTTTTGGGGGAAAGTTGCGCAAGAAACTGTGGATGCTGGCGTAGCAATTGTGAATGATGTTTCGGCAGGTACTATAGATAATGATATGTTTAAAATTGTAGCAGCCTTAAAAGTACCTTATATATTAATGCATATGCAAGGTACGCCACAAACCATGCAAAATAATCCACATTATGAAAACATTGTGTTAGAAGTTAATGAATTTTATTCTACCAAGATTAATGAATTAAAGGCTCTTGGAATCAATGATATTATTTTAGACCCAGGGTATGGATTTGGAAAAACTGTGCAGCATAATTACCAACTATTAAAAAATCAAGAACTTTTAGGTTTTGGAGAGTATCTTATTCTTGCTGGTGTCTCTAGAAAATCTATGGTGACGAAAGTTTTAAACATCAAAAATAAGGAAGCATTGAATGGAACTACAGCACTTCACATGCTAGCACTAATACACGGAGCTAATATTTTACGTGTACATGATGTAACAGAAGCGATAGAATGTATTAAGATATTTGAGGCTTATAAGCAGGCGTAGATTCCGTAAAAAGTGAGTAACCTACCTATCAATATTATGACAGATTTTTAATACTTAAACTAAAAATATTTAAATATTATTTTATTTCAATATTGAAATAAAAATTTATGTAGATAAAATATTATTTTTTTATTTTGAGTGTAGTTAATAACGAAAGGTTACAACTTCTTTTCAAAATACTACGGAAGGTTAATTACTAGGTTAAAGATTATCAAACCAATTTTTAATATTTGATGCATTGAGAATAATTTCATCAACTACAATATCTGGGCAAATTTTATTTTCAAACACTCCATTTATATCTAATAAGCGAGAAGTAGCTAAATGTAAATTTGTATAATCATCCAGTTTAAAAGTGGAATTTCCTGTAGTTGCTCCCCAGGTTTGCATGCCGATAATTTTACTATTTGGTAGTGATTTGAAGATTATAGTTAACATTTCAGCAGAACTAGCTACTCTATTATCTACTAATACCCCGATATGGCTTTTTGGATTTTTCAATTTATATGGTTTGGTAGGTAATTTATAAGAAAGTTCTGAATCCTTTAATAAGCTACCGTCCTTGTAAATCCAAGGTTTGCGACTTTTGTTATAATATTCAAAATATCCTAAAACTCCTTCTTCAAAAAAAGAGATCAATCCTCCTAACATTGGCCATACATTACCACCGTAATTACCTCTAAGATCAATAACCCAATACTTGACTGAATTTGAGTCCATAGATTTCAAACTACTTTGTATGTCATAATATAAACTATCTACATTATTAGAGTTGGAGGAACTAAAAGGAGGAATTTTTATATAAGCTATCTCATCTGTAATTTTTTTATCTATGATTATAGTTTTGTAATCATCCTTAGGCGTAGATGAATGCTTAGATTTTATACTTAAATAAGAGTGATTATCATTAAGTTTACTTAATAAGTATTTAGCACTTAAATAATATTTATCGGGTGTAAACTTTGAATATTTTATAGCATTACTCCATTCAATATTCCAATTGATGCTATCCCTATTTAAGGCATTATTTTCTATAATAAATTTTAATTTTTTGAGATAATTCTCAGTCTGTTTATCTATATTTTGATTTACCGAAACAGTTCTTGTATTGATGTCATCAATATATAAATTACCAATACCTGATAGACGAACTCCTATTTGTATCCTTTTGGTATTTCTTGGAACTTTGAAATTGATACTATTAGTTTGCCATTTATGGGATGGAATAATATCTTCCACATAAAAATAGATATTACTATTTAATGAATCAATGGCTTTAACCCAAACTCCAGCATTACTATCTGAAAATGTTGTGAATTTAGTTTTATACTTTAATTCAAACAACGAATCTTTTGGATAAAATGATTGTGCAGCATAGATAAAATCATTTGGCTCATTTGTATTTAATTGAAGATATTTATTATTGTAATTATTAACCAATTTTATACTAGTAGAATCGCTTAAAAACCAAGAGTTTATGCCTTTATTAAAATCTCCATTCAAAATTTGTGAATAACATAAAAATGTTACGAGAGTTGTTGCAATAGATAGATACAGTTTCATCTGAAATATAATAATTTTCTAAATTGGGAAAATAGCACATCTTTGGTTCAATTCATATAAAAATATAACTAAATTATTTAAACATTGCATGATGATAATTCAAACCAAGAAAAATTAATAACTACGCTGTTATTCTTTTTGCTCATATTGTTTGTGAGATGGTTTATATTACAAGATTACTATGGGTTGATTAGCCTACTTCTTAATGAAAGCATGAATAGTAATAATCTACTCCGACGATGCTGTTTCAAGGTTATTGTATAAATTAAAAACTTAATTAAAGTAAGATGTGCAAGGTATTACTTAACCCAAGCTCAACTTGTAGAGAAATTAGGTGGCTCAATACAAACCATTCTCGCTATTGAAAAAATAAATTGAACCCTTCGGTTCTTTTAGCAATTAAAATGGCTCGCTTTTTTAATGTTGACATTGAAAATATTTTTGAAATAGAAGAAGATGATTAATAAATTAGGAACATTCTTAAAATATAAAATTTAAATAATAAGGTGGCAAGTATAAACCTAAAAAAACGGAATGTTCTAATATCAAAAATTTGCTAGGGAAAATAAAAGGATTTATTTAATATTCTTAATCCAGTTTTTTACTTCTGTTTTCTGAAATAAAGATTTATTAAATTTCTCTAAATTGTTACGGGTTAAATAATCTTCATTTCTATATTGAAAAAATCTAAAACTCCCATCCGAAAGAGGATATATAAGAATTGTGTTCCCAAAACTTAAATCAAGTAATTTCATGTTAACGATAGCATAACTGTCTTGGTTATGATAATTAAAAAATGAAACAAAATCAATTTTACTATATTTAGTTAATAAACTTCCTTGTCCGATCATATCAGGGTGATTTCTTGAGACGAAACTACTCATAAATTGTTTACTTACATCCATGTATATTGTGTCAATCAAAACACCAATATTGAAAAAAACTAATTCATTTTTCTCTTTCAATACACTTTTACTTAATTCATTTTTATTAATGAAAAAAGATGTAAATACAAAGCTTCCGAAATCAGTATCAACTTTATTACTAGAAGACCCTCCACCTTTGAATGCATCTTCACCACCAAAATATTTATATTTAGCAACAGGAAATACGCCTGGCGTAAGAGGCAAAATATTATTATGATTTAATCTGTTGTTAATATCATAATTGAACATTTCGTTATCCCGTTTTGTTACATCATTTTGGTTTTTAATATGATCTTCAATCGGGATATTATGTTGTGCATTGGTAAAATTCACTGATAATATTATTATAAGAGCGACTAACTTGTTCATAGTATTATTTATATTAATCTTTAACGGCATAATATTAAAAAAATTATAGATTGTGTAGGATGATATCTCGTAGAAAATGATTCTTATCGATTTAATATTCATAAAACTCTCTAGTTCCCATTACATTTTATTAGCATATTTCATTGTGAAACCTTTATTATTCTTAAAATTTAAAATTGTGACAGATTTAAAAGTACTTTAGATATTAATGCACATATAAGGCACGCCACAAACTATGCACTTCAAACATTCTAACCACAAAATCTAACTAAAAAAAGGAGGTGCCATAAAGAATCATTATCTTTACATTTTGAAACAAATATATGAGTGATCGGATTTTTGGGTTAAGACCTGTAATAGAAGCTATCGAATCGGGTAAGACCATAGATAAATTAATGATACAAAAAGGTTTGCAAGGAGAAATCTACAGCGAACTTATGGGTTTAGTTAAGTCTTATGAAATTCCAGTACAATACGTTCCAATTCAAAAGTTAAATAGACTTACAGGTAAAAATCACCAAGGAGTTTTTGCCTTCCTATCCCCTATTGAATTTTATAGCATAGAAGATATTTTACCTCAAGTTTTTGAAGCTGGTAAAAATCCGCTTTTCTTAATTTTAGATCGTGTAAGCGATGTGCGGAATTTCGGAGCGATTTCTAGAACTGCAGAATGTTGCGGAGTTGATGCAATAATAATCCCAGAAAAAGGTTCGGCTTCTGTAAACGAAGATGCTGTAAAAACTTCTGCAGGAGCATTATATAAAATTCCTATTTGTAAAGAAAAATCACTAAAAGAGGTGGTAAAATACCTTCAACTTTCGGGTGTGCAAATAACTTGTGCTAACGAAAAGACCAGTGAAACTTTATATGATGTAGACTTTAAAGTACCCACCGCCATTGTGATGGGAAGTGAAGAAGACGGCGTTTCTTCAGAATTATTACGCACGGCAGATAATTTAGCTAAGCTACCCATATTTGGTGAAATTGGTTCATTAAATGTCTCTGTGGCTTGTGGTGCATTTTTATATGAAGTAATAAGACAGCGTACCACATAAAAATTTATTATTTTTGTAATTAAATATTAATAGATATGACATATTCTACCATTATAGGACTTTTACTCACCGCAGTAGGACTTATTTTATACATTTTACAAGAACCAGATTACACTTATAAAGAATTTTACATCGCGGCTTTATTAGGTTTAGGGGTTGGATTTTTGATCGGGGGTATCATGGGATATGCACAAAAGAAAAGAAAGAAAATCATTGAACCTAAATTTGAACCAAAAGCCAATGATACTTTTAAAAATAAAACCATAGTGGAAGATGATGACAGTGGTCTAAAACTATAATTTACATATAAAAATAAAATTATTTAATCACAAGAAATTACATTGATATGAGAACTAAAATCGTTGCAGGTAACTGGAAAATGAATATGAAATGGCAAGATGCTAAAGAATTGCTGTTGGGCATTAATCAATATGTAAGTACACATAAACCAAATTGTGAGGTTATCGTCTGCCCACCAGCACCTTATTTAGATAATGCTACAGAAATTTTTTCTGGTAAAGCAGAAATCGGTTCTCAGAATATCTCTGAATATAATAAAGGGGCCTACACTGGTGAAATTTCGGCAGAAATTTTAAACTCAATCAATGTAAAATATTCGATTGTTGGACATTCAGAAAGACGTTCGATTTATAAAGAAACCAATGACCAAATTGGCGAAAAAGTAAAAGCTGCGGTAGACAATAATATTAAAGCTATTATTTGTTGTGGTGAAACACTAGAAGAAAGAAATGCAGACAATCATAAAAAAGTGGTGAAAGATCAATTAGATGCTGCTTTAGTTCATGTTTCTAATGACAAAATTAAAGAACAAATTATTGCTTATGAACCTGTTTGGGCTATTGGTACAGGAGAAACTGCTTCGCCAGAACAAGCACAAGAAATGCATGCTTACATTAGAAAAGAAGTATTAGAACCAAAATATGGTGCAGACTTAGCTAATAAAGTAAGAATTTTATACGGAGGTAGTGTAAAACCAGGAAATGCAGAAGAATTATTTGCAAAACCAGATATTGATGGTGGTTTAATTGGTGGAGCCTCTTTAAAAGAAGAAGATTTTGCTAGTATCATCAATGCTGCCGCTAGAATAGAATAATGGATTATATAGAATATAATTTTATCATCAACCCACCTAGTCCGTGGACAGATATCGTTATCGCTAAACTTTCCCTGATTGAATTTGAATCTTTTGATGAAAATGAGACAGGCGTTAAAGGTTATATTTTAAAAGATTATGATGACGAAGAATTTATTAAAGAACAGATATCAGAGTTAGAAGAAGTTCAAATTTCTTACGAAAAAAACGTCATTGAACAAGTTAACTGGAATGAAGAATGGGAAAAGAATTTTAATCCCATTCAAATTGATGACCGTTGTTATATACGTGCAGAGTTTCATGAATCTAAACCCGAGGTAGATTATGAAATTATCATTCATCCCAAGATGTCGTTTGGAACAGGTCATCATGAGACTACGAATTTGATGGTACAATATCTTCTAGAAGAAAACTTAGAAGGAAAAGATGTACTAGATATGGGTACCGGTACAGGGATCTTGGCTATTTTAGCTAAAATGAAAGGTGCGGAGCGCGTAGAAGGCATTGATATTGATGAGTGGTCATATGAAAATGCGGTAGAAAATGCTGTGCGTAATCATACGGAGGTCACCTTTCACAAAGGAGGTGCAGAAACAATCCCTTATCATAAGTATGATGTGATTCTTGCTAATATAAATAAAAATATTCTTCTACAGGATATGACATTTTATGTAAATGCGCTTAAAGAACAAGGAAATTTAATTTTGAGTGGTTTATATGCTTTTGATGAAGATGACATTCGAAAAGAAGCTTCTAAACACGGACTTAAGTTTTTAAATAAGAAAGAAAGAAATGAATGGATTTCATTAAAATTTATTCTGACTAAATAATGCAAAAGTTATTTAATTCATATCAAATTTGTAATGCAACCAATCCAGATATTCAGAAGGAATACGATGTTGATGTGCTAGAAAAATTAACAAACCAACATCGTATAATTCTGCATAATGATGATGTAAATACATTTGATTGGGTAATTGATTGTCTTGTCAAAATTTGTAAGCATACCCCTATGCAAGCAGAACAATGTGCTATGATTGTTCATTATAATGGGAAATGCGATGTGAAGACTGGTGAATTAAGTGTTTTAAAACCTATGTGCTCTGCCCTACTTGAGAGCGGATTAAGTGCAGAAATTGTTTAACTTCTATTTATTAATTTACCTCGAAACACAACTTATATGTCTAAAATCCTTGCCATAGATTATGGAAAAGTAAGAACGGGCTTAGCCGAAACAGATCCCTATCAAATTATTGCGTCTGCACTAGACACTGTGTTAACCAAAGACTTACATACCTATTTAAATAAATACCTGCAATCAGAAGATGTACGAGATATCGTGGTTGGCTTACCTATGCGCGCCCATGGTGTGCCAGGTGAAATTGAAACCGATATTCAGAAACTTATTACATTTTTAAATAAAAACTATCCTGATATTACCATACATCGTGAGGATGAAAGCTATACTTCTATTAGAGCCTCTGAAGCTATATTTGCTGCAGGAACCAAAAAGAAGAAAAGGAGAGATAAATCATTGATAGACAGAGTAAGTGCTACATTGATTCTTCAGCAATTTATGGAGAGAAATCCTAAATAAATAAGAATTTATGAACATTGTCTAATAAATGGTGTAAAATTTGTTAGATTAGGCTTTCCAATTAAATTATATTATGAGAAAAGAGATTTTAGATGTCATTATTGACAAGCAGAAGGAATTGATACAGAATTTAATTCAATCCTTAGAAACATATAATAGCAATACTGATTTAGACGAGGAAAGCACCATTGATTTAGATGATCAATCTCACCAAGCAGACACCCAAGATTTGAAGATTGAGATGAATCAAAAATTGCAAATGGAACAAAATGATTTAAAAGCAATTCAATCATTGAGGTTGAGAGAGTCTGATGAGGTAAGAGAAGGTGCTGTAATTGAAACCAAAGATAACATTTACTTTGTAGGATTTGCCTTTTCTCCTATTAAGCATAAGGGGAAAAATATTTTTGGTATTTCTACATTAGCACCGGCATACCAATTAAACCAAGGGAAGAAAAAAGGAGATACCTTAATATTAGGTAATACCGAAACAATAATCGAGAATATATACTAATCACTCAAGTATTCTATAAAAAATATAAAATTACGTATATTTGCCAACCTAACTTTATATTATGATTTTACCCGTACGAGCATACGGCGACAGTGTATTAAGAGCTAAAACAAAAAGCATTACTCCAGATTATCCTCATTTAAAAGAATTAATTGAGGATATGTTTGAAACCATGGAAGCCTCTCATGGTGTCGGCATTGCTGCTCCACAAATCGGTCTACCCATTAAATTATTTGTGGTTGATGTGACGCCGTTTGCGGAGGATGAAGAAAATGAAAACATTAAAAAAGAATTAATCGGTTTTAGAAAGGTTTTCATTAACGCAGAAAAAATTGAAGAGGAAGGTGAAGAGTGGAAATTTAATGAAGGTTGTCTTAGTATACCAGGTATTCGAGAAGATATTTCTCGCAAAGAGACAATTACCCTACGTTATCAGGACGAAGACTTTAACGAGCATACGAAAACATTTTCTGGTATAGCTGCTAGAGTAATTCAACATGAATATGACCATACAATGGGTATTTTATTTACGGACTATTTAAGTGCATTTAAAAAAAGATTGATCAAGAAAAAATTAACGAATATAACTAACGGGAAAGTAACCGTTGATTATAAAATGAGGTTCCCAAAATAATAGCTTATGAAGATTGATAAAGTAATTTCAATATCAGGAAAACCAGGATTATATACATTAGTTACACAATCTAAAGGTGGTTTTATAGCCATGAATTTAGATAATAATCGCAAGACAGCTGTTCCAGCTTCTGCGAGTGTAAGTTTGTTGAGTAACATTGCGATATATACTTTAACAGATGAGGTTCCTTTAGCAGAGGTTTTTGATAGAATTTATAAAAAAGAAGATGGAGGAAAAGCCATTGATCATAAATCATCAGAAAAGGAATTAAGAAATTATATGGCGGAGGTTCTTCCTGATTATGATGAAGATCGTGTATATAAATCAGATCTTAAAAAACTTTTTCAATGGTATAATATCTTGTTGAAAAATGGTTTAATTACTGATTCTGAAGATGCTACGGAAAACGATTCAACTACTGAAGAAGAAGAATAAATGAATTCTCGCGCAGACCACCTGGCAGCTTTTGATAGATTACTCACCATCATGGATGAGTTAAGAGAACAATGCCCGTGGGATCGTAAGCAAACAATAGAATCTTTGCGTCACCTAACCATAGAAGAAACCTATGAATTAGGTGATGCCATTTTAGATAAAAATTACGTTGAAATTAAAAATGAATTAGGCGATTTATTTTTGCATTTAGTCTTTTACAGTAAAATTGGTTCAGAGTTAAAAGCTTTTGATGTAGCCGATGTTCTAAATGGTATTTGCGAAAAATTGATTCATAGACATCCTCATATCTATGGTGATGTGCAGGTAGATAATGAAGAAGATGTAAAACGTAATTGGGAAAAATTAAAACTCAAAGAAGGTAAAAAATCTGTATTTGAAGGTGTTCCGAAAGGTTTACCTGCCATGGTAAAAGCATATCGCATGCAAGAAAAGGCGAAAGGTGTTGGTTTTGAATTTGATTCTGCGGATGATACTTGGGCTAAAGTAGAAGAAGAAATACAAGAATTTAAGACTGAAACTAATTCTGAAAAACGGGAAAAAGAATTCGGAGATATCTTATTCTCACTTATTAATTATGCTAGATATACAGGAATCAATCCTGAAAATGCATTGGAAAGAACCAATCAAAAGTTTTTAAAGAGATTCCAAAAAATGGAAATTTTAGCGGAATCAAAAGGTTTAAAATTCAGTGACCTTTCAATTGAAGATCAAGATGAACTATGGAACGAAACTAAAAAAGAAATTAATTAATCGTAATTTCTATTACCAAATATAGCACTACCGATTCTTACCATAGAACTGCCTTCTTCTATAGCAATTTCATAATCACCACTCATCCCCATCGATAAATGAACCAATTCTGGATGATTTTTCTGTAACTGATCAAATATAGTTTTAAGTTTCTTAAACTCCGCTCTTATCTGTTCTTGATCTTCTGTAAAAGTTGCCATACCCATAAGCCCGACTACTTTTACATTTTCATAAGCTTTGAGTTCCTCAGAGTTTAAAATATCTTGAGCTTCTTCTATATCCATTCCATACTTAGTATCTTCATCCGCTATATAGATTTGCAATAAAACATCTTGAATACGCCCCGCCTGCTTAGCTCTTTTATTGACTTCCTTTAGCCTTTTAGATTTATCTATTCCATGAATTAAGTGCACGAAATCAGCCATGTACTTAATTTTATTTGTCTGCACATGACCTATCATATGCCATCGAATATCATCTGGTAGTTGTGCCGCCTTGTCCACCATTTCCTGCACTTTATTCTCTCCAAAATCTCTATGTCCTGCGTCATATAATGCGCGTATATCTTCTATAGGTTTGGTTTTAGATACAGCAATCAGGGTGACATTTTCTGGTAAATTCTTTTTTATATTATTATAATTGTCAACAATACTCATGTTCTAAATTTAATCTTCTAAATCATAAATCGTTAAACCTGATAAAAATTTAGGCTCTATGTAAGTAGATTTCGGTGGCATAATTAATCCTTCATCTGCTACTAATCTCATATCTTCTGGAGATATTGGGTAGAAACCAAAACTAATTTTGAAATCACCACCATCTACCATATCTTTCATCTTTAGAATTCCGTCAATATCACCAGTGCCTTTCACAAATTCTATTCTATCATCTACACGGCTATTTTCAATACCAAGCACAGGTTTCATCACATATTCTTCCCATAAATAAGTGTCTAATTCCCCTAAACCTTTCGGGATACCCCTATACTCCTGATTCACATATAAAGAATAGAATTGACCATCCATATACATAGAAATATGATGTTTGTGTGAAGGGAAATAAGGCGTTTCACCTTTTTCTATCACTGTGAATACTTTATTTAATTTTTCAAGAAATGATTCTATAGATAAACCATTTAAGTCTTTTACAACTCTATTATAATCAAAAATCTTTAAATGATTATCTGGAACTAAAATCGCCATAGCATAGTTGAAGGCTTCGCCCCCAAAAAAATCAGGTTCATTCGCTCTCGCTTTTTGGGTATAACGCTCTGCGCATACCATCCTATGATGTCCATCTGCGATATAAAATGTTTCCAATTTCTCGATAGACGATTTTAACTGTTTCATCACCAATCGATCCTTTACTTGCCATAATCTGTGAGTGTGACCATCTTTCCCACTAAATTCTAACGTCGGCGAATGCCGGGTAGTCATAGACATAATAAGTTCAATATTTTGATTTTCAGGGAAAGTTAAGAGGATGGGGTCTGATTGAAAATGTGCTGAATTCAAAAATTCATCAAAAATTTTCTCTCTTTTTTCTATCGTGTCTTCGTGAGGCTTTATTTTACCTGCCACAAAATCATCAATACTTACAACGCCAATAATACCAATAATTACTTGCTCATTGTTATTTTCTTGTTCGTATATATAGTATGATTTTCTATCTGTAAGTAAAATTTCATCAGAAATAAAATCTTCGAAATTATGTCTTACCTTATCTGTAATTTTCTCCTCATCAGTAAGGTGATCTACCACTATTGGTTTTACAATATTCAAAAAAGATTCACTATTCTTATTGATTTCTTTCACAATATCTTCTTGTGAATATGTTTCAACATTTTTAGAAGTTACTTCCGCTGCTTTCTGCTTTGCTGGCCTTACTCCTTTAAATGGTTTAAATTCTATCATTACAATAAATTTAATTTATAATTAACGTTTCCCATGCTTCTTTCAAATTACCTTGATGCAGTAATTGCTTCGCTCTCGCATGCTCTTTAACGTCTGTTTTATATGGTCCTTGTGGTATCTCTTCTACATTGGCAAGTTGAGCAAGATCATTGCCTGACAATACCTCGCTTAGTAATATTTCTTTAGGTAGTTGATCAAAACCAGCACCTAGTGTTCTTAACGGTTTGGGAATTTGAAATAAAGCATCACCATAGGCTTTACAATACCAACTCTCTCCCATCCTAGCCACAAGACGCATTTTTTCTGTAGAAATTTTGCCTGTTTCATCTAAAACTTCTTCGTGAATATGGATTTTAATCACTTCACAAATTACTAAGTTACCTGCGCCACCCTCTTTTCCTGTATAAATGATATCATTCACTTTACATTCTAACGCTACTTTACTTTCTAAGCAACGAGGTACATTTACAAGGTCTGAAGCTACTGGTGTCAAACCAGCTTTCTCAAATTCGTTTACACCTTTCTCATATTCTGTACTGGCAAGAGATACTTGATGTACTATCTCTTCTGTTACAATATTAATAACACATTCCTTGGTAGCTTCAATATTTTCTAAAGTATGTTTAGTCGTATTATCCCTTACCCTACGAGCTGGAGAAAATACTACTATCGGTGGATTTGCACCAAAAACATTAAAAAAACTGAATGGGCTTACATTAACTTGACCATCTTTGTCTATTGTACTTGCAAAGGCAATCGGCCTTGGTGCAATTGATGATAAAAGATAGCCGTGTAACTCTGGGGTTGAAATCTCTTTGGGATCAATTGATTTAACCTTGAATTCTTTTAATTTCATAAAATGAATGTATCTTAAGACTTCAAATTTACGAATAATTTAAGGATTCAAACGTATAAGTCTTTAACTTTGAACAAAGAGATTCCATAGATCATATATAAATGGATCTTATATATTCATTTTCAAGAAAATGCATTGATTCCTGTAATGTCCATACCTGTGATTAATAGGTGTACATCATGTGTTCCTTCATAGGTAATTACAGATTCTAAATTGGCTGCATGACGCATCATGGGATAATCTCCAACGATTCCCATTCCACCTAGTATTTGCCTACTTTCTCTTGCAATATCAATAGCCATTTTCACATTGTTACGTTTGGCCATAGAAATTTGAGCAGGGCTCGCCTTATTTTCATTTTTAAGGGTTCCTAATCTCCAACATAACAATTGTGCTTTGGTAATTTCTGTAAGAAACTCTGCTAATTTCTTCTGTTGTAATTGAAAACCTGCAATCGGTCTATCAAATTGTTTACGTTCTAGACTGTATTGCACAGCGGTTTCATAACAATCAATCGCTGCACCGATTACACCCCATGATATACCATATCTAGCAGAATTGAGACAAGATAAAGGTCCTCTTAAACCTCTAATATTTGGGAATAAATTTTCTTTAGGTACTTTAACATTTTCAAATACGAGCTCTCCTGTTTTAGAAGCTCTTAGGGACCATTTATTAGGTGTCTCTGGTGTAATAAATCCTTCCATACCACGTTCTACAATCATTCCTCTTACGATACCTTCTTCATCCTTTGCCCACACAACAGCCAGATCTGCAATTGGTGAATTGGTAATCCACATTTTAGCACCGTTCAAAATTACATGGTCTCCCTGGTCTACAAATTTTGTTTCCATTCCACTTGGGTTAGATCCATGATTAGGTTCTGTAAGTCCAAAACAACCCACTAACTCTCCTGTAGCTAATTTAGGTAGCCATTTCATTTTTTGTTCTTCACTTGCATATTCGTGAATTGGGAACATCACCAAAGACGATTGTACAGAGGCAGAAGAACGTACTGCAGAGTCCCCTGCTTCTAATTCTTGCATGATAAGGCCATAAGATATTTGGTCTAAACCAGCTCCTCCATATTTTTCTGGAATATAAGGTCCCAGAGCGCCAACTTCTCCTAATTTCTTCATTAAATCTGGAATATCTGTATGCTCTTGCGCATACTTATCAATAACAGGTTTAATTTCTTTTTGTACAAATTCTCGTACAGCATGTCTTACTAACTTATGCTCTTCTGTTAAAAGATCATCTATTTGGTAATAATCGGTATTCACGTTCATAAATAATATATTTCATAAATCTACAGCGTACAATTTAATAATAATTTAGATAGGTGACATAAAAAATAAAAAATAAAAAAAGCTATTATAGGTTTTATCCCCTATAATAGCTGAAACCATTGGATTTAATTTTTGATTATTCTTGTTTCTTTTTATTCCATTGTTCAATTCCACCAATTAAGTCTTTAATTTCTCGAAACCCCTCTTCTTTTAATAATTTAGAGGCTACCGCACTCCTTCTACCAGTTCTACAGTAGAGATAGACTGTTTTATCCCTATCCAAGTCCTGAATTTCTTGTTTGAATTTTTTCTCATCCAGTACATCTACATTGATCGCATCTTTAATGTATCCTTCTTTATATTCTTTTGCCGTACGCACATCCAATAAAATATCTGAGGCCGGATCATACTCCTCTTCAAATTGTTTTACAGAAATTAAATCAATGCCATCTGCTCTGGCTTGATTTTTACATGCAATAGAGGCGATCAATAAACTTAAGAATAATAATATCTTTTTCATTTTTTTATTTTCATTAATTGTACAGTGTATAAAATAAATTTACAAATTTGAAACCAATTTCAATTTTCAACCTTTCTCATGCTATGAAATATTACTTTATTTTTAAAAATAAGTTAATGACCATGAAGTAAAGCTATTAAATACTAAATTTAATAATTTCGTCTATTTTGTCCAAATTTCGTTTAGGCATTAAGCCAAATACAACTTAGATGGTAAGATTTTTTGTAACTTTGTAAGATGCAATTTAAATTAAAATCTGATTATAAACCTACAGGTGATCAACCTAGTGCTATCAAGCAATTAGTGAATCGGATCGATGCTGGAGACCGCTATCAGACTCTGTTAGGGGTTACGGGTTCTGGTAAAACTTTTACGGTGGCTAATGTGGTAGAACAAACCCAAAAACCTACGCTTGTTTTAGCCCACAATAAAACCTTAGCAGCGCAATTGCACATGGAATTTCAAGAGTTTTTTCCTGACAATGCTGTAGAGTATTTCGTTTCATACTATGATTATTACCAACCAGAGGCATTTATTCCATCTTCTGGAACCTATATAGAAAAAGACCTTTCCATTAATGAAGAGATAGAGAAGTTAAGATTATCTACCTCTTCTGCCCTATTGTCGGGTCGTAGAGACGTTTTAGTTGTGGCTTCCGTTTCATGTTTATATGGTATCGGTAACCCTGCAGAGTTTCATAAAAATGTAATTAAATTAGAAAAAGGACAGCGAATTTCTCGTACTCACTTTCTCCATAACTTAGTCAATGCGCTTTACTCTAGAAGTGCGGTTGATTTTGGGCGAGGAAACTTTCGGGTAATGGGTGATACAGTAGAGATTTTCCCTGCTTATGCGGATGATGGAATTCGTGTTCACTTTTTTGGGGATACCATAGAGGAAATTGAATCTTTTAAAATCTCTGAAGGAACCAGAATTTCTGGTTTTGATAAAATTAATTTGTACCCAGCCAATCTCTTTGTTACTTCTCAAGACACAATGAATGGTGCTATTAAAAACATTCAATTAGATCTTGGAAAACAAGTTGAATATTTTCAAGATATTGGAAAACCGTTAGAGGCGAAAAGACTGAAAGAAAGAACTGAGTTTGATGTGGAAATGATGAAGGAACTAGGTTATTGTTCTGGAATAGAGAATTATTCTCGTTATCTAGACGGGAGATTACCTGGAACTCGACCTTTCTGTCTTTTAGACTACTTTCCAGATGATTATTTGATGATTATTGATGAATCTCACGTTACAATTCCACAAGTACATGCCATGTATGGGGGGGATAGAAGTAGAAAAGAAAACTTGGTTGAATATGGTTTTAGACTACCCGCTGCTATGGATAACAGACCTTTAAAATTTGAAGAATTTGAAGGTTTACAAAATCAAGTTATTTATGTTTCTGCTACACCTGCTGATTATGAATTAGAAAAGTCTGAGGGAGTTGTTGTAGAACAAATTATACGCCCTACAGGTCTTCTGGATCCAATTATTGAGGTTAGGCCTTCTAAAAATCAGATGGATGACTTGATGGAAGAAATACAGAAACGAGCAGAGATTGATGAACGTGTTTTGGTGACTACCCTTACCAAAAGAATGGCAGAGGAATTAACGAAATATCTTACTAGATATGGGGTGAGAACCGAATATATTCACTCTGGCGTGGATACCCTAGATCGGGTGAAAAT
>JBPCUN010000154.1:0-3651 GCA_051011115.1 Weeksellaceae bacterium | reverse complement strand
GAAATTAACTTTGCCAAATACTTTTACAAACACCAACCGCCAAGGTCATTAATTGAAATCGCAAAAGACATCTTTGCCATTGAGCAGGAAACAGACGGCTTACTAAAAGAGATAATTGAAGCATGATAGCAACAGCAGTAGAAAATACAAAAACCGCTTGGTTGGGTGAGTTCCCTGCTCATTGGGAAGTGCTTCGCATTAAAAATCTGTTTCAGGAAATGGACAGCCGTAGTGAAACTGGCAGTGAAGAACTGCTTTCAGTTTCTTATCATACAGGTGTATATCTCAAGCGAGAAAGTTTAGAAAATGAAGATGACAATTTGACCAATGCTTCAAGCTTGATTGGATACAAAAAGGTTACGAAAGGAGATTTGATTATTAATATCATGGGAGCATGGAATGGAAGATTAGGTATTTCTGCTTATGATGGAATAACTAGTCCTGCCTATTGTGTTTACAGATTAAGAGGTAATAACAATCCAGAATACTACGGCTACCTTTTTAGAACGAGTTTGTATGTGACTGAATTTCTGAAATATTCAGCTGGAATCGGGACTGGTTATTTACGATTATACTCCGATAAGTTTTTCAGCATTTTTACCGTTGTGCCGCCAAAAGACGAGCAAGACGAAATTGTGCAATACATCAAAGCACAAGAAGAAAAGATAAACTTGTTTATACAGAAGAAGCAACGGTTTATTGAGTTGTTGAAGGAGCAGAGACAAAGAATAATAAATATTGCAATTACAAAAGGATTAAATAGAAATATAGAGTTCAAATCAACCTCAATTGATTGGCTTGGTGAAGTTCCTAAACATTGGAAAGTGGGGAAGCTAAAGAGATTTTGTCAAGTAAAAAGAGGTGCATCCCCACGTCCTATTGATGACCCTATCTACTTTGATAATGACGGTGAATATGGATGGGTAAGAATTTCTGATGTAACAGCTAGTAATAAGTTTCTTGAAGTTACAGAGCAAAAATTATCTTCAATCGGGCAGGAACTCAGTGTTAAAATTGAACCAAACGATATTTTTCTATCCATTGCTGGAAGTGTGGGTAAACCTATTATTTCTAAAATTAAATGTTGCATTCATGATGGCTTTGTATGGTTTCAAAATCTAGAAATAAACAAAGAATACCTATATTATATATTTCTTTCTGGTAGTTGTTTTGATGGATTAGGAAAAATGGGGACACAATTAAACTTAAACACTGAAACAGTAGGTTCTATTTTTATTGCAATTCCTCCAGAAGATGAAATAAAATATATACTTGAACACATAAAAACCGAAACCGCCACCATAGATACAGCAATTGCCAAAGCCGAACGGGAAATTGAACTTATTCGGGAATACAAAGAAGCCATGATAGCAGAGGCGGTGATGGGGAAAAGAAAATTGTAACTTTGCACATTAACAAATAAACTAATGCAAGAAGAAAATAACAATATAGTAAATGAGCCACAGGTGGAGTATGAAGATTTAAGTAGTGGCGATTTAATGGAAAAACCATTTAATCCTACTAAAATTGACATTACTACCAAACCGCTTACGATAGATTTACTGTTGAAGCGATTAAAAGCAGACCCAATAGAGATCGACTTATCGCCAGCTTTTCAAAGAAAAGGGGACTTATGGGATGAAAAAAAACAAAGCCAATTAATTGAATCATTGCTTATCAAATTTCCGCTTCCTGCATTTTATTTTGATGGGTCAGATAATAACAAATGGTTAGTGGTAGATGGTTTGCAGAGACTAAGCGCATTGCGGAATTTTGTAATTCTCAAAAAACTGAAACTTGAAGGACTTGAATTTTTGAACAAACTTGAAGGCGCAACATTTGACGATTTGCCAAGAAATCTTCAACGACAAATAGAAGAAGCACAAATCACTGCCTACATAATAAATGCGGGGACACCCGAAGAAGTTAAATTCAATATTTTTAAAAGGATTAATACAGGTGGTCTAATTTTAAATTCGCAAGAAATACGCCACGCATTAAATCAAGGCATTCCCGCCAAGTTTGTTGAGGAACTCGCCAACTCAAAAGAATTTCAGGAGGCAACAGGCAAAATTAACCCTGACAGAATGTTAGACCGAGAGTTCATCACCAGATTTTTAGCATTTAGAATTAAGCCAGTTTCAGAATACAAACCCGATTTGGATACCTATATGAACCTAAAAATGGGTGAACTTAAAACATTAAGTGAAACTGAACGACGAGAAATCAAATCCAGTTTTATATCAAGTATGAAACTAGCCAAACAAGTATTTGGTGACTGGGCGTTCAGAAAAGTCTTTGACCTAAACGAAAGGAGGCGACCTATTAACAAGGCACTATTCGAAGTATTGAGTGCTGAATTATCACGATTAACTGATAATGAAAGAACAATACTTATAAATAAGGGCGAAAAACTATTTAACAATTTTATTGAGCTTATGAACACCGATGAAGTTTTTGTGGCGTCAATAACATCTGCTACTGGTGATAAAACCCGTGTAAGTTACCGTTACTCTAAAATTGAAGGGATTATTAAGAACACACTTAACCAATGATAAATAAAATTGAAATAAAGAATTTCAAATCCATCAAAAAAGCGGATGTAAGTGTATCCAACTTAAATCTGTTAATGGGTTTAAATGGAATGGGCAAAAGCTCATTCATACAAACGTTGCTTTTGCTAATGCAAAGCGATAAGCTAGAAGAAAGAGTAATTGACCTAAATGGAATTTTGGCACAAATTGGTCAAGGAAGAGATGCTTTATATCAGTATGCCGAAGAAGAAAAAATTGTATTTGAATTGACTTTTGAAGGTCAGCCAAAATACTCTTGGAACTTTGCCTACCAAAAAGATAAAGAAAAACTCACAGCAGAAAATGGTTATACCAAAGACCAAATGAGTTTTTTCAGAAAGAACACTAGTCCATTTCAATACATTTCAGCGAACAGAATTGGGCCAATGGATATTTATGAGGCATCAAGCGTTGTAGTATCTGATAAAAAACAATTGGGATTATTAGGTGAATATGCTGCTTACTACATTGATGTATTTGGACAGGAACAAATAGTAAGTGATAAACTAAGACATCCAAATGCCACTTCTACAAATTTACTTTCACAAATTAATGCTTGGATGAAAGAAATTTCGCCCGGTGTTTCGCTCAACACCAAGTATGTTCCGGAAGTAAACAAAGTTATTTTGGATTATCAGTTTGATTTAATCAATGATAAAACAAACTCTTTTAGACCTAAGAATGTTGGCTTTGGTATTTCGTATGTATTGCCAATAGTATTAGCATTACTTACTGCTGAGGAAGGAAAAATTATTGTTATAGAAAATCCTGAATCTCATATTCATCCAAGAGGACAAGCCGAATTAGGTAAACTCATTTCATTGGCAGCCAGTATTGGAGCACAACTATTTGTTGAAACACATAGTGACCATATTTTAAATGGAATAAGAGTAGCCGTGAAAGAAAATTTAGTGGACAAGTCAAAAGTGAATGTGATGTATTTTGAAAAGACGACCACCGAGAAGGAGCAGTTTACAAAAATTACTCAGATAAGAGTTGATGAAAAAGGTGAGTTGAGTAATTATCCAGAAAACATGATGGACGAATGGAGTAACCAATTATTAAAACTGCTTTAGCC
>JBPCUN010000153.1:0-11294 GCA_051011115.1 Weeksellaceae bacterium | reverse complement strand
CCCGATTACGCACAATGCTTATTGGATGACGTGATCCTAAATCAATAGGATTTCCTGGCAATGTATAATCAATGTTTTGGTGGGTATACTCCTCCGCGTTACAAGCTGCTTTCAATTCGTTCACCTTTTCTGTAGCAGCAACTTTTAATTGATTTAAAGCTTGGCCAACGTCCTTTTTTTGCTCATTAGGGATACTCTTGAACCTTGCAAATAAATCATTTTGAATTCCTTTTTTACCTAAAAATTTAATCCTAAACGATTCTATCTCATCTAAATTTGTACTACTGAAATTGGTTACCTCGTCCGTGTACTTTTTTATTTCATCAATCATAATCCACTAAATATCTTCAAAAATACGATTTTGAACTCAAAATTGATAATTCCTTTGCTGGTTTAGCGTATAAAAAAACTGCCTTAGCGTTCGCTAAGACAGTTTGATAATATTATTTATAATAATTAAATTATTGAGCTGCTTCAGTTTCAACAGTTTCCTCTGTAGTTACTGTTTCATCTACAGTAGTAGCTACACCTTCTTTAGCTGTAACGTTTACTCTAAGGCTTACATTATCCTTGATTACAGCACCACCTCCACCTACGAAAGTAATTCCAAAATCTTGACGATTGATTGTAAACTCTTCAGAAGAAATAGTCATTACATCACCTTCTACGCCAACGTTAGCTTTGAAAGTAATATTTTTCTCCACTTCTCTCATTTTCAAGTTACCGCTAATCTCTGTGTTATATTCACCTTCGATTGGGTTTACGCTAGTAATATTAAAAGTTGGAGAGTGAAATTTCTCAACGTCTAAAAAGTCTGGGCTTTTTAAGTGTCCTTCTAATTTAGATTTATCTTCTGGGCTATCAACTAGATCCATTGCTTGGATTGTAGTTGCATCTATTACAAAACTACCAGATACAATTTTACTATTTTCTACTTGAACCTCACCTGATTTTAAGTTGATAGTTCCGTAATGACCTTGTTCTTCAGTCTCACCTTCGTAGATTTTATAACCTCTCCACTCTACATTAGACACACTAGTATCTACAACATAGTTAGCAGATTCTTCTCCGGCTACGGCAACCTCTTGAGAGTCTGTAACAGCCACAGCTTCTTTCTTTTCGCAAGAAGTCATTGTAATTAATGCAATAGCTGATAAACTTAAAAGTACTTTTTTCATTTTTAATATTTTGTGCAAAAATAACATATTAAATTTTAGGATTTAAATTTTTTTTATTTTATTTTCTTATTGTGCAATAAATTCACTATAAAACGTAACCCTATAAGAATATTAGATAACACTTATTTCTATCTGTATAGTTTTGTATATTTGTAGAATAAGTCTAAATTATGAGTTTTACAAAAAAAGATGTTCAGCAAGTTCTCAAAGAATTACAAATAGAAGATTGGGTGCAGAACTTTCAGATATTTGGAAATAAATTGATGATTGATGCAGTATCTCCTTCGCCTGCTATGCATGATAAGAAAAAATTAGAGGATTCCTTAATCAATGCTTTTAATGATAAATTACCAGATGCTCAAGTAGAAGTACGGGTTACTGTCAAGGCTAAACCTGCCGCTGCTCCACAAATTAAGGGTAGAGAAATTGATGGAATAAAAAACATCATTGCAGTTGCCTCTGGGAAAGGTGGTGTAGGTAAATCTACCGTAGCCGCTAATCTTGCTATTTCATTACATAAAATGGGGTTTCAAGTTGGTATTTTAGATGCAGATATTTATGGGCCGTCTATGCCAGTGATGTTTGACGTAGAAGATGGTAAACCAAAATCTGTAACTGTAGACGGTAAAAATAAAATGTTACCGATAGAAAGCTACGGCATCAAAATTTTATCTATTGGCTTTTTTGCTGGAGTAGACCAAGCCGTTGTATGGCGTGGGGCGATGGCTTCTAAAGCTATTCATCAACTGATACATGATGCAGATTGGGGTAAATTAGATTTCTTGATTGTAGACTTACCTCCAGGTACAGGTGATATACATTTAAGCTTAGTACAAGAGGTACCAGTGACGGGCGCTGTGATTGTGAGTACCCCGCAAACGGTAGCTCTAGCAGATGCACGGAAGGGAGTGGGCATGTTTAAGATGGAATCTATCAACGTACCAGTTTTAGGTTTTGTAGAGAACATGGCTTACTTTACTCCAGAAGAACTACCAGAAAACAAATATTACATTTTTGGACAAAATGGGGTTAAAAATCTAGCAGAAAAGATGGATATTCCATTCTTGGGAGAAGTACCTATTATACAAAGCATTCGAGAGGCATCCGATGTAGGTAGGCCTGCAGCAATGCAAGTTGACACGAAAGCTAGTGAAGCATATACGACTATCGCTAGAAACATGGTTGCTAGCTTAGCAGAAAGACATGAAAATTTACCTCCAACAGAGGCTGTAAGAATTACAACCATGGCTGGTTGTTCAACCAAATAATAAGAAATGGAAGAATTAAGAGCAAGAGTAGAAAAGGCACTCACAGAGATTCGTCCTTATTTGCAGACGGATAGTGGGGATATTGAGCTTGTTGACATAGACAACAATGTGGTAACAGTAAGGTTATTGGGTGCATGTATTGGTTGCAGCGTGAATCAAATGACATTAAAATCTGGCGTAGAAATGACCATTAAAAAACATGCACCAGAAATCACAAAAGTTATAAATATTTTATAAAAACCAAGGTTTTGAATAAAAAATTACAAACGGTAGTCATTCTATTTGCAGGAGATTCTGGTGACGGAATGCAATTAACAGGGTCACAATTTACCAATACGTCTGCACACATTGGGAACGATTTAAGCACATTTCCTGATTTTCCAGCAGAGATACGAGCTCCAGCTGGTACCACAGCGGGGGTTTCTGGTTTCCAATTGCATTTTGGTAGTGTTGACATCTCTTCTCCAGGGGATGAGTGTGATGTGTTGATTGCTATGAACGCCGCAGCACTCAAAAAGAACTTATACAAAGTTCGATCTAATGGATTGATTATCACGGACAAATCTGGATTTGATGGCAAAAACCTTCGTTTGGCTAAATATGAAGATGGCGAAAATCCTTTGGATAACATCCGAGATCAATACAATATCTTTGAGATTGATATACTTGATCATACCAAAGAGGTTTTAAAGGATAGTGAATTAAGCACCAAAGATAAAGCTAGAGCCAAAAATATGTTTGCGCTTGGGTTTGTGTATTGGTTGTTTACAAGACCTTTAGATTATACTATTGCATGGTTAGAATATAAGTTCAAAAATCAACCAGCGATACTAGATGCCAACATTAGAGTATTGAAAGCAGGTTATCATTTTGGTGAAATTACAGATGCTTTTAATGAGCGTTATGTGGTAGAACCTGCACCTATGCCTGCTGGGAAATACCGTAACATTACAGGAAATGAAGCTTTAGCTTTAGGACTTATAGCTGCTTCTAAAAAATCAGGTTTGAATTTGTTTTACGGGGGTTACCCGATAACTCCTGCTTCTGATATTTTACATTTCTTATCTACGTATAAACATTTAGGAATTAAAACCTTTCAAGCAGAGGATGAAATCGCTGCTATGGCAGCGGTGATAGGTGCTTCTTATGCTGGAGACCTAGCGGTTACAGCTTCCTCTGGTCCTGGGATAGCTCTAAAGACAGAGGCCATAGGATTAGCCTTGATGCTAGAGCTACCCGCAGTGATTGTGAATGTACAACGTGGTGGACCTTCTACAGGTTTACCTACTAAAACAGAGCAAGCAGATTTACTGCAAGCTGTATATGGTAGAAATGGTGAAGCTCCTGTACCAGTGATTGCAGCACAGTCACCTCACGATTGTTTTGCAATGGCTTTTGAAGCTTGCAGAATTGCCGTTGAGCATATGACCCCAGTGATGTTATTGTCTGATGGTTATTTAGGAAATGGGTCTGAACCATGGAGATTCCCGAAAGCGGATGATTTAAAAGAAATTAAACCCGTAGAAGCTTCTAACAAGGATGGCAACTTCTTGCCATATAGGCGTAATGAAGATTTAGTAAGAGCTTGGGCAACCCCTGGAATGAAAGGGATGGAACATCGCGTGGGTGGTCTTGAAAAAGAAAACTTAACGGGAGATGTGAGTTATAATCCACAAAACCACGAACTCATGGTAAAAACAAGAGCAGAAAAAGTAAAGAGAATTGCGGATTATATTCCAGAGGCTAAAATTAGTAAAGGTGCAGAAGATGCTTCTTTATTGATTATAAGCTGGGGTAGTACTTTTGGATCTATTACGTCTGCCATGAATCAGTTATTAGCAGAAGGACACCCCGTGGCTCATTTACATTTAAAATATATTAACCCATTCCCTAAAAATCTAGGCCAACTTCTTAAAGAATATGATCAATTCCTGGTACCCGAAATAAATCAAGGACAATTAATTAAAATTCTGCGAAATGAATTCTTAATAGATGCCAAGCCTTTATCAAAGACTCAAGGAACACCTTTTACAGCTCCAGAAATTTATAGAGCTGTGTTAGGAATGCTTAAAACCAGATAATTAAATTTAATAAGCACTGCCATAATACATAACAGATTGTGTTTCAAATTGTTATGTATTATGGCATTGTGTTTGTATTTTTGTTGGCATATACCAAATTATGAAAAAAATAATATACCTATTTACCTTTATACTAATATCAAGTTTAACTTATGGGCAAGGTTTCAATAATAATGAACTATTAAAATACCGCGTTCATTATGGTTTCTTGAATGCTGGATTTGCCACATTAGAATTAAAAGAAACAACTTATAATGGAAAGCCACATTATCATGTGGTAGGACAAGGATCTTCTAGTGGTGCTGTAAGGGCATTTTATAAAGTAGATAACAATTATGAAACCTATTTTGATAAAAATGAAATGCGTCCTAGTAAATTTATCCGTCAAATTACAGAAAGTAATTATAGCAAAAATAAAGTTTTAACTTTTGACCACAATCAGAAGATTGTAACCGTTAATGACTTAAAGAATAAAAGAGTAAAATTTATAAAATATGATGTTGCTGTACAGGATATGCTTTCAGCCTTTTATTATCTGCGTACTAAATCTCCTGATGATTTCCAGACGGGTGAATTCTTGACAGTTAACGTATTTATGGATGATGAAGTATATCCATTTAAATTAAAAGTAAACGGAAGAGAAAAGATTAAGACTAAATTCGGTTGGATAAATGCTATTAAGCTTACACCATACGTTCAAAAAGGTAGAGTATTCAAGAAAAGTGAAAGTGTAACCATGTGGGTAAGTGATGATGAAAATTTAATCCCACTAAGTGTTCATGCAGAATTAGTTGTAGGTAAACTTAAAATGGACATCGAAGACTTCAAAAATGTGAAATATCCTTTGGATTTTAGGTAAACCCTCACGTAAAATATATTATAACTATTGTTTAATAAGCCTTCTGTAATAGAGGGCTTTTTTTCATCTTTATTTAATATGATAGTCCTTTAGTTATCGTTATTTTTGTATCCTATTCAACCAATCTAGGGAAGTTATGCTAAGTGTTCAGGATTTAAAGTTTTCATACATCAAAGGGAAACCTGTTTTAAATGATGTCACTTTTCATCTTCAACCCAAAGAAAAGGTATGTATTCTGGGAGAAAGTGGGAGTGGTAAATCTACTTTACTTAAAGCAATTCATGCAGAAATTCAACCTGATTCTGGTAAAATAAGTTTTGATCATCAGGAAATCAAGGGTCCAGATTATCAACTGATAGCTGGGCACGAATACATAAAATATGTTCCACAGGATTTTCAATTAGATCAATATATTCCTGTACGCGAAATTGTAGGGAAATATTTAAGCAACATAGATCGTAAATATAAACATAAAAGAGTACAAGAAGTATTAAAAGCACTATCTATCACGGATCTAGCAGATAGTAAATCTCATGAACTTAGTGGAGGGCAAAAGCAGAGAGTTGCTATTGCTAGAGCACTCGCCATGCCACCTAAGCTATTGCTACTAGATGAACCATTTAGCCAATTAGATTCCTCATTACACTTATCTATTAGAGAACAATTGATGCAGTTTTTAGAAGAAAATAGTATAGCCGTGTTATTTACTTCTCACAGGGCAGATGATGCTTTAGGATTTTCTGACCAAATTATTTTGATGAAAGACGGATACAAAATTCAACAAGGCCGTCCTCAACAGGTATATCAAAATCCTGCGAATAGCTATGTAGCCAGTTTATTTGGTGAGGTAAATTTCATAAACCGCGAACAGGCACATATTTTAAATCTATTTCCTAATTACTTTAAAAATGAGGTAGCCATTTACCCAGAAGAAATTAAATTGAATGTAAACGGAGCTTTAGAGGGGATTGTATTACATAACCGATATCAGGGAAGTAGTTATTTAATAAGTATCCTATATGATAACATGGTTTTAAAAGCCTATTCCCCTACAAGATTAAAAGTAGAAACACCAATCAAATTTGATATAGCGGATTATCGTTGGATTGGGTAATGTGTTAAAATTTGAGAATAGGAGCTTTTAGAGTAATCGTTGATGTAGTGGTTGCTATAAGTTTTATTTAAATCTCACCTTCTATCTTCGATATAAAAACAATAAAAAACCGTCTCGATATGAATCAAGACGGTTTATATAAAATTTTAAAAAATCTATTCGTTCTTATCCATCTAAAGCATCTGCTCCACCTACGATCTCTAGGATCTCGTTGGTAATCGCTGCTTGACGTGCTTTGTTGTATTGTAGTGTAAGATCACGTTTTAATGCAGAGGCATTATCCGTTGCTTTGTGCATTGTAGTCATACGTGCACCATGTTCTGAAGCGTTAGAATCTAATAATGCTTTGAATAATTGAGTCTTTAATGTTTTAGGAATTAAATCCAATAAAATTTCTTCTTTATTGGGTTCAAAAATATAATCTACTTCCGTATTCATGGTGCTCGCTTTCTCTTCTTCAGTTTCAATAGAAACGGGTAAGAAAGGTTCATTCATCACGATTTGATTGGCTGCATTCTTAAAGTGATTATAAATCACTCGCACTTCATCAAATTCTTCATTCTCAAAAGCTGCCATAACCTTGTCTGCAATCACAGAAGAGTTTATAAAAGTAAAATCATCCCATAAGCTACTTTCATTCGCATAGATATGATGAGATTTCTTTACAATATCATTTACTTTCTTTCCGATCGTTAGCACAGAAACTTCTTTACCAGCATAATCCTCTTGCGTTAAACGATTTACCTCTTTGATGATGTTGGTATTAAAAGCACCAGCTAATCCGCGATTAGATGTGATGGCTATTAAAAGAACTTTGTTCACCTCTCGTTGCTCTGTAAAAGTGCTGCCTAACTCATCTGATACATTAGCACTTACATTATCCATTAACTCACGTAGCTTGTTAGCATACGGTCGCATTTGGGTAATAGCATCTTGTGCTCTTTTAAGTTTTGCAGCAGAAACCATTTTCATGGCGTTGGTAATCTGCATCGTTGATGCTACCGATGTAATCCTACTACGTATTTCCTTTAAATTTGCCATGCTTAATTATTGTTAATAATGATAAATTCATAGTAGAAATATAGCCATTAATAAACTATATTTCTACTACAAAAATGAACTTATTTTGCGTATTTAGAAGATAGGTCTTTTGCTACACTATCTAAAACACTTGTTTGCTCATCTGTATATTTACCCGCCTTTAAAGCAGCCATTACATCACCATGTTTTTGGTTCAGGAATGCAATATATTCTTCTTGGAAATCTTTTACCTTTTCTACAGGTATATGTCTCATCAAGTTTTTGGTTCCAGCATAGATGATTGCTACTTGATTCTCTACAGCCATGGGTGAATTCACCTGTTGCTTTAAGATTTCAACATTTCTTTCTCCTTTACCAATAACCCCCATCGTAGCAGCATCTAGATCAGATCCAAACTTAGCGAAAGCCTCTAGCTCACGGTATTGCGCTTGATCTAGCTTAAGCGTACCAGATACCTTTTTCATAGATTTAATCTGCGCTGCACCCCCTACACGAGATACAGAAATACCTACGTTGATCGCCGGTCTTACCCCAGAGTTAAATAAATCTGACTCTAAGAATATCTGACCATCTGTAATAGAAATTACGTTGGTTGGAATATACGCAGAAACGTCTCCTGCTTGAGTTTCAATAATCGGCAATGCAGTTAATGAACCGCCACCTTTTACATGACCTTTTAATGCATCTGGTAAATCATTCATTGTTTTAGCTACGCTATCATCCCCAATGATTTTTGCAGCACGCTCCAACAATCTTGAGTGCAAGTAGAAAACATCCCCTGGATAAGCCTCACGTCCTGGAGGTCTTCTAAGAAGTAATGAAACCTCACGGTATGCTACTGCTTGTTTAGATAAATCATCAAATACAATTAATGCTGGTCTACCTGTATCTCGGAAGTACTCTCCGATTGCAGCTCCAGCCATTGGTGCATATACTTGCATTGGAGCCGGATCTGATGCATTCGCCGCTACGATTACAGTATAAGCCATAGCACCATGCTCTTCTAATACAGCGACATTTTGTGCTACTGTAGAGGCTTTCTGCCCTATTGCAACATAGATACAGAATACGGGTTCTCCTCTATCGTAAAATTCTTTTTGATTAATAATCGTATCAATCGCTACAGTAGATTTTCCAGTTTGGCGGTCTCCAATGATAAGCTCACGTTGCCCACGCCCTACAGGTATCATAGAATCTATTGCCACGATTCCAGTTTGTAAAGGCTCAGAAACTGGCTCACGGAAAATCACCCCTGGTGCTTTTCTTTCTAATGGTAATTCAAAGAGCTCTCCTTCTAATGGCCCTTTACCATCGATTGGAGTTCCTAATGTATTAACTACACGTCCTAGCATAGATTCCCCTACGTTGATAGAAGCAATTCTATTGGTTCTCTTTGCTGTATCTCCTTCTTTAATACCTTTTGACTCTCCTAAAAGTACAACACCTACGTTATCTTCTTCTAAGTTTAGTACCATACCTTCTAGACCAGTACTGAATTCTATCAACTCACCATATTGTGCGTTTTCTAGTCCATATATACGTGCGATACCATCACCTACTTGTAGTACTGTACCAACTTCTGATAATTCTGTATTAGAATTAAAGTTAGATAATTGTTGTTTTAATATTGCTGAAACTTCAGCCGGGTTGATTTCTGCCATGACTTTTAAAAGTTAAATCTTTGGAATATAATGATTTGAATCAAATTCTTTTCTAATGTTCTCTAGTTTGGTTTTCATCGAAGCATCAAATTGCTTGTCTGCTAACCTTAAAATAAAACCACCGATTAAATCTGGATTAATTTTATTTTTCACCTTCACTGTAGTACCCTCTGGTAAAATAGTTTTAGCTTTTTCTATAATAGCGTTTACTTGATCAGTATCCAAAGGCTGTGCAGATGTAATGGTTGCACGTTCAATTTTATGCTTCTTTCTATAGAGCTCTAAAAATTCTTTGGTAATACTCTCGATAGCCTCACTTCTACCTTGTTTTATAATAAGGGCAAGAAAGGTTTTTGTTTCTTCTGAAAAGTCTTTAAAAACTTCATAAATGATTTTAGTTTTCTTTTTGTACTCTAATACTGGAGAGTTAAAGAAATTACTTAAATCCCTATTGGTTTTAATAAGTTTGCCAAGTTGCTTCATTTCTTTTACAATAACATCTTCTTTTGTAGTAGATGTTTCTATAAAATCCATAAAACCTCTGGCGTATCTCTTTGCTACACGATAATGTGCCATTAACTTAAATTAATATCGTTAATTAATTGATTTACATATTGCGCCTGTGCTTTATCTTGGCTTAGTTCTTTACCTAAGACCTTTTCTGCTACACCAACAGACAATACTGCAACTTGGTTTTTAATATCTGCCAATGCTGCTGCTTTTTCATTCTGAATGCTTTCCCTTGCAGAAACAATAATTTTCTCTGCTTCAGCCTTCGCTTCATCTTTAGCAAGATTGATGGTTTTCTCACGCATTTCACGTGCATCCTTCAACATAGCATCGCGCTCTTCTCTAGCCTCTTGCAAAATTCTTTCGTTTTCTGACTTCAAGTAAGCCATTTCTTCTCTTGCCTTTTTTGCTTGATTTAAAGCATCTTCTATGTGCTGCTCTCTTTCATTTACGGCATTCAATATTGGTTTCCAAGCAAACTTCGCAAGGATAAACAATAAAATTACGAAAACTACCGTAGTCCAGAAAATTAAACCAATGGATGGAGTTAATAATTCCATATTTTTATATTAAAAAATTAATTTAAATTTAAATAAAAAAGCCCGATTGCCAACCGCATAGACGGGCTTTAGTTCATTTACCCGTTGTTCAAGAATGCAATTACAAGTCCGAATAGACCCGCACCCTCGATCAACGCTGCTGCGATAATCATAGCAGTTTGAATTTTACCTGAGGCCTCTGGCTGACGCGCCATTGCGTCCATTGCCTGACCACCGATTCTACCGATTCCTAAACCGATTCCTAATACTGCTAAGCCTGCACCAATTGCTGCTAATGTTCCAGTCATGATATAAAATTTAAATTAATAATGAATTTCAAATTAATGTTCGTCGTGTTCTACTACTGCCATTCCAATGAATAAAGCTGTAAGTAATGTAAAAATATATGCTTGTAACGCTGCTACCAATAATTCTAGACAGTTAATGAATAATGTCAAAAATATGGAAGCTGGTGATACTGCTATTGTTCCTAAAATAAATATTAATGAAATAAAACTTAAGATAATAATGTGTCCTGCTGTCATATTAGCAAAAAGACGAATCATAAGGGCAATAGGTTTCGTAAAAATTCCGATTACCTCTACTAATACTAAAATAGGGTAGATAAGAATCTTACCATACCAAGGCATTCCGTTTCCTAATGGGTCAAAAATGTGTCCCCAATAAGTCTTAGTACCACTCACATTTACAACCACTAGGGTAATAAAAGCCAACACCATCGTAAAGGCAATATTACCTGTAACGTTAGCTGCACCTGGAATCAAACCCATTAAATTTAGTATCCAAATAAAGAAAAATAACGTTAGCAAATAGGGCATATACCTCTTATACTTGCGTTTTCCAATATTTGGGATAGCAATATCTTCTCTTACAAAAACAACGAGTGGCTCTAAGAACCCAGCCAATCCTGTTGGTACCATTCCCTTTCTATATGATCTAGCAACAGACCCAAACAAGATAATCAACAACACTGCACCTACCAACATCATAGCCACATTCTTGGTTATAGAGAAGTCTAATGG
>JBPCUN010000152.1:0-24761 GCA_051011115.1 Weeksellaceae bacterium | reverse complement strand
GGTATAGCCTGCTAATCCAAAGATTAAATCAAACACATTGTTTCCAGAGTTAGAAAAAGCAAGTATAATGAGTAACATCACGATACTAAAGCCGATATGAACCATGGTTTTTAAGCTTTTTGGATTTTTACGTTTTTCAATCCCTAAAAAATCATAACAAAAGGAAGTAGTAAGTGCTGTTAAGGCGGAGTCTACACTAGAGAATGCCGCAGCTGCAGTTCCTAAAACAAACATCACAGATGCGAATATTCCGAAATGATTTAACGTTAAGAAAGGTAAAACTTTGTCTGTAGCGATAGCAGTTACAGACACCCCATCTTGCATATAGGTTTTAGTGGGCAAGGCTATATCATGCACATCAGCGTATAAGAATAGCATCATCCCTAAAAATAAAAAAAGTGTCTGTGCAATGGCAACCGAAAAACTAAATACAAAGGTGTTTTTCTGAGCCTCTTTTACATTTTTACAGGTTAAACTTTTCTGCATCATGTTTTGATCTAAGCCCATCATGGCCATGGCAATCAGAATACCAGCTACAAATTGTTTCCAAAAGTAAGTCCCTGACTTCACGTCAAAATCAAACCATTTCCAATAGCCTTTTTCTTTTCCTAGCTCTATAATTTCGCCCATGCCTAATTCCATTTTGGTGAAAATTATCCAGACGATAGATAATGCAGCTAATAATAAAAAAGTAGTTTGTAACAAATCTGTCCAAACGATGGTTTTGATTCCAGCTTTAAAAGTGTATAGAAAAATAAGTATTAAAAACAGAACCGCTAGCCACCACATATGCGTATTATCTAGGCCAAATAAAACTTGTAAAATTTTTATAGCTAACAACATACGTAGCCCGGCACCAAATGACTGCGAAACAATGAAGAAAAAAGAACCAGTTTTATAACTAAACCATCCAAACCTATTTTCTAAATAAGTATAGATAGAGACAAGGTTCAATTTATAATACAAAGGAATCAGAACGAAGGTTATAAAAAGGTAACCCACCATATTCCCCATAAAGAATTGTGCAGAATAAAAACCTTTTACGGCTACACTACCAGGGATAGATACAAATGTTACGGCAGACAGCGCTGCACCAATCATTCCATATGATACCACAAGCCATGGTGATTGCTTGTTACCAGTAAAAAATGAATCTTTATCAGATTTCTTTCCTGTGAAATAAGCAATAATTAATAATGCGCAAAAATAACCTGCAATGAGTAATGCAATGGATGTTGGTGTAAGCATAATTTAAGGAAAAGTTCAAATATAACTAATTGTTATATAAAATCAGGATTCCAAAGCAGCTTATGCCAGATAGGTTTATAAATATGTAAATTGAAAGGAAAACTTAGAAGAGAAAAAATAGAGCGAGAGACGAGACTCGAACTCGCAACAATCAGCTTGGAAGGCTGAAGCTCTACCAATTGAGCTACTCTCGCATTATCTTTTTAAAGAGACTACAAATTTAAATAAATTAAATTTAACTGACAATAATTTTTTTACATATTTCTTCTATATCTACCTCCGATTTCATATAAGCTTGTGGTAATCTGTCCAAGCGAACAATATTTAGTTGCAGTCATTAGGGAATCAAAAATATTTCCATTATCTAAGGCTGTATTTTTTAAATCCTCTATTGCCTGTGTGGCCATTTCTTCATTGGCTTTTTGATAATTACGGAGTGCTGTAATTTGGTATGCTTTCTCTTCTTCTGTAGAACGAATGACTTCACCTGGTGTCACGGTAGGTGATCCATCTTTATTCAAGAAAGTATTTACCCCAATAATTGGATATTCACCAGTATGTTTCAACGTTTCATAATATAAACTTTCCTCTTGAATTTTTCCACGTTGATACATGGTTTCCATAGCACCTAATACACCACCGCGTTCAGTTAATCGATCAAACTCTGCATATACAGCTTCTTCTACCAGATCAGTTAATTCTTCGATAATAAAACTACCTTGTATAGGGTTTTCATTTTTCGCTAAACCTAACTCCTTATTAATAATCAACTGTATCGCCATCGCTCGTCTTACACTTGCCTCTGTAGGTGTGGTGATAGCCTCATCATAAGCGTTGGTATGTAATGAGTTACAGTTGTCATAAATAGCATACAATGCTTGTAATGTTGTTCTAATATCATTAAAATCAATCTCTTGGGCATGTAAAGAACGACCACTGGTCTGAATGTGGTATTTCAACATTTGAGAGCGTTCATTCGCTTCGTATTTATTCTTCATCGCTTTGGCCCAAATTCTTCTGGCAACACGGCCAATTACAGCATATTCAGCATCTACACCATTAGAAAAGAAGAACGATAGGTTAGGAGCAAATTTATTAATATCCATACCTCTACTCAGGTAATATTCTACATAAGTAAAACCATTAGCAAGGGTAAAAGCCAGTTGCGTAATCGGATTGGCACCAGCTTCTGCAATATGATAACCAGATATAGAAACTGAATAAAAGTTACGTACACCTTCTTCAATAAAATAATGTTGTACATCACCCATTAATTTCAAGGCAAATTCTGTTGAAAAAATACAAGTATTTTGGGCTTGATCTTCTTTCAGAATATCTGCCTGCACTGTACCACGCACTTGCTTTAAGGTTTCTTCTTTTATTTTATTGTAATCGGATTCCTCTAAAATTTCATCACCTGTAAGTCCCAGTAGCATGAGACCCAATCCATCATTACCTTTTGGTAAATCACCATGATATTGAGGTCTTTGTAATCCTTTATCATCAAACTTCTGCTTCAAACATGTTTCTACTTTATCTTCTAAACCATTTTCTATGATAAATTTTTCACAATTTTGGTCTATGGCAGCATTCATAAAGAAGCCTAATAGCATGGCTGCGGGTCCATTGATGGTCATAGAAACGGAAGTTTTGGGATTGCTCAAGTCAAATCCAGAATATAATTTTTTTGCATCATCTAACGTAGCAATAGAAACGCCCGCATTTCCGATTTTACCATAAATATCTGGTCTTTCATCAGGGTCTTGCCCATACAATGTCACCGAGTCAAATGCGGTAGAAAGTCTTTTTGCTGGCATTCCTAAACTCACATAGTGGAATCTCTTATTGGTTCTTTCTGGTCCACCCTCACCAGCAAACATTCTGGTAGGGTCTTCACCTTCTCTTTTAAATGGATAAATCCCTGCCGTATATGGGAATTTACCAGGAACATTTTCTCTCAAAGTCCAGTTTAAAATATCTCCCCAACCTTTGTATTTCGGTAAACTTACTTTTGGAATTTGAGAATGAGAAAGGGTTTCAGTGTGGGTTTTAATTCTGATTTCTTTGTCTCTTACCTTAAAGATATACTCATCTGCAGCATAACGCGATTTTTCATTCTCCCAATGCTCTAAGGTTTCTAGATTGCTTCTATGTAAATCAGCCTTTAGTTCTTGATACTTATTTTCTAATTCTTCGTTATTGATTCCAAGTTCTTTGGTAATCTTTAATGCATATAATTGATCGGCAATTTTAGTTTGTTTTTTTACCCAATCTTCATAACGTTGGGATTCCTCTGCAATTTCAGATAAATATCGTACTCGTTTCGGTGGAATGATAAATAAATCTTTGTCTGCTTCTCTGGTGTGGTGCCATTCTGCATCAAACGCTGTATCGGAAATGGTGTTTACCGCTGCAATTAACGCTGCATAAAATTCATTGGTTCCTGGATCATTAAATTGAGCAGCTCTAGTAGCATACACAGGCATTTCGTCTGGATTTTTATCAAATAATTCGTGGTTTCTTTGGTATTGTTTTTTTACATCACGCAAGGCATCTAAAGCACCCTTTTTATCTGTTTTATTCAACACTACCAATTTTGCGAAATCAAGCATGTCAATTTTCTCCAACTGCGTTGCCGCTCCATACTCAGGTGTCATTACATAGATTGGTAAATCTGCGTATTCCAAAACTTCTGCACCGCTTTGCCCAATACCAGAGGTCTCCAAAATTAATAAATCATATCCAGCAATTTTCAAAACATCTAAGGCTGGAGCCACATGCTTAGAAATAGAAGAATTAGCAGAACGGGTCGCCATCGAACGCATATATACGTTGGGGTGATTGATGGAATTCATGCGGATTCTATCACCGAGTAGTGCTCCACCTGTTTTTTGTTTGGTAGGGTCTACAGAGATGATACCTAATTTCTTATCTGGAAAATTCATCAAGAAACGGCGTACAATCTCATCTACCAAAGATGATTTACCTGCCCCTCCAGTACCTGTAATTCCGATAACTGGAGTTTTTAGCGTGCTTGATTTTTGAGAAATCTCTTCAATTAATTCAGAAAACTTTACTGGATTATTTTCTATGGCAGAAATGGTCTGTGCGACGGTAATATTATAGGTTGTATTTAATTCTTCTATCATATCACGCGTAAGAACCTCTCCTGTGGCAAAATCAGCCCTAGCAACCATATCATTAATCATCCCTTGTAATCCCATGGATCTTCCATCATCTGGCGAATATATTCTGGTTATACCATAATCCATCAAATCTTTTATCTCTTCTGGCAAAATCACACCGCCACCGCCGCCTACAATTTTGATATGTCCAGCACCTTTTTCATGTAATAAATCATACATATATTTAAAGTATTCATTATGCCCTCCTTGATAAGATGTAATGGCTATGGCTTGGGCATCTTCTTGGATAGCACAATTCACAACTTCTTCTACAGAACGATCATGCCCTAGGTGAATTACCTCTACACCAGTACGCTGAATGATTCTACGCATTATATTGATAGAGGCATCGTGCCCATCAAATAAGGCAGCTGCCGTTACAATTCTTATAGGGTTTTTGGGGGAATATACTTGATTCATTAAATTATTTTTCTCTTTATTATCAGTCATCATCATATTATTTCTAATGTCTTAAAAATACATATTTTTCTGAAATTTTTCTTTAAATTTTTTTTGATGCGTTTAGAACTTAAGTTTATCGTATTTCACTTTCAGTTATAAAATGTATTCATAAATAGAACTTTTTAAATTTTTTAATTGGCTTCATATTGAATTCCATGCATCAAATGATTCATTAATATTTTAAATCAAATTATGACTGAAATCATAAATCAAGTTAATAATAGACAATACATTTGTTTTTAATTAATCTAAATAAAAATAGTATTATTAAATCATATGAGATTATTTATACTATTTAAATTTCTTTTAATCATGAATATAGCTTTAGCACAACAGATCCAAAATGATTCTATTCCCGTTTTGGAATTAGATGATATTCATGTTCTCGGTCATCATGATCAAAAATCTGAAGCTTTAAAAAAAGCTATAAAACAGGTGATTTAATGATAAAATCTCAAAGTGGGTCATTAGATTATTACTCCACCTTTATGATGGGAGGTAAAAAATGGAATACAGTTGATGCCTATTCTAGTCTAAGTGGGAAATAACGTCACAACTGCAGCCACATCAATTAAAATTTGATGTAGGGTTGGGGTATAGGTTTTAATAATTACAGGATGCAGTAAAATAGTATGCGTCAAAAAACAAAAAATTTTAAATGAAAGGAGAAAGAATAGAAAATCAGCAAGGACATTGGGTATTAGCCAAAATGGGTAAAAAAGTTCTTAGGCCTGGAGGAAAAGAATTAACGCTTCAAATGCTTCAGGGTCTAAATATTTCTGAGCAAGATGATGTAGTGGAATTTGCACCAGGATTAGGATTTACTGCCAAAATTACAATTAGTAAGAACCCTAAAAGTTACACAGCTATTGAATTAAATGAAGACGCAGCGATGTACTTAAGGAAAAATGTTATCAAAGGTGAAAATAGATCTGTAATTATAGGTAATGCATCCGCGACAACATTAGAAAACGAAGTAGCAGATAAAGTGTATGGGGAAGCTATGCTGACTATGCAGACAGAAAAAAATAAGGCAAAGATCATCAAAGAAGCATATAGAATTCTAAAACCTGGAGGATGGTATGCGATTCATGAGATAGTATTAGAGCCAGAGAGCATTTCAAAGGAAGATAAAGATATTATTCGAAGAGAATTAGCACGTGTCATCAAAGTTAATGCACGACCTTTAACAGAAGTAGAATGGACAGAACTTTTGGAGAATGAAGGTTTTACGGATATCAAAATTCTTAAAAAACCTATGCATTTATTAGAGCCAAAAAGGATGTTAGATGATGAAGGTATTTTTAGAACGCTCAAAATAATTTTTAATGTGCTTACCACACCACAGGCACGTAAAAGAATTTTTGCCATGAGAAAAGTGTTTAGAAAGTATGAAAAGAATTTAGATGCGATTGCCATTATTGCTAAGAAAAATTGACTTGCAATAGCATTTACTTTTGATTTCATTTTAGTTGAGAATATATATTAATGTATGAGGAGATATTATTTGAGTCAGATTGTGAATATTAGAGTTTGGGAAAAAAAGGATTTGCTTTTATGTTTAAATGAGTTGATTTCCCCACGTGTAGTGTGCAAGTTTATGAGGGATTATTCTCACTTAAAGTTTTAAAATGTTTAATTTAGATTTAAATATAAAAACCTTTTGAAAGTTTAATCTGCTTATTATGAGAATACGATTTATTGCTTTAACGCTCATAGCGATCCTAATAGCCTCCTGCAAAACTTCTGATTTAAAAGAAGTGTCCGTTTTTGAGGATTATGGATTTTTAGAAAATAATATTCAAACGTTAGCTTCAGATGCATTTATGGGGCGGGCACCTTTTACAGAGGGAGAAGAATTAACGGTAAATTATATAGCCAAGAAATACCAAGAAATGGGATTAAAACCCGTTTTCGGGGATAGTTATTTTCAAGAGGTTCCCTGTGTCAATGTAGTTTATAGTACTAATCATGAAATTATACTTAAGACTAAGAAAGGTGAAGTGACTTTAAATAAAGATGTGGATTTCATTGCTCAGACTCCACATTTAGTTGAAGAAGTGTCTCTAGATAACTCAGAACTTGTATTTGCTGGTTATGGTATTGTGGCTCCAGAATATGGTTGGAACGATTATGAAGGTTTAGATGTTGAAGGTAAGACAGTTTTGGTACTAGTAAATGATCCTGGTTTTGCCACAGGTAATGAAGACTTGTTTAGAGGTAAAGCCATGACCTATTATGGTAGATGGACATATAAATATGAAGAAGCTGCAAGACAAGGGGCTGCAGGAGTGTTGGTAATACATAATACAGATGCAGCAGGATATGAATTTAAGGTTCTTACAAATACGGCTGGGAGTAATATATATCTAGAAAAAGAAAACAAGAACAAAGATTTATGCAAACTGACTGGCTGGATTACAGAAGCAGCGACCAATAAAATATTTGCGGCGAATGGCCTAGATTTTAAAAATTTAAAGAACCAAGCTTTGACACCTAGCTTTAAGGCTGTTGCTTTGGAAAGTGAAATCAACGTTCAATTCAAAAATGATTTAACTTTTAAAAGTACTAAAAATGTTGCAGGCATGATAGAAGGAACGCACAGACCTGAAGAAAATATTGTCTATACCGCCCATTGGGATCATTTTGGATATGGGCCAGTGGCTGATGGAGATTCAATATATAATGGTGCTGCGGATAACGCTACAGCGCTTGGAGCTATGTTACAAACAGCAAAAGCATTTACAAAATCTAAGAAACCAGAACGTACCGTTGTTTTTGCTGCAGTGACTACAGAAGAAAGTGGACTAATGGGTTCTGCCTACTATGCGCAGAATAATCCCTTTCCAACAGCAAAAACAGTCGCAAATTTAAATTATGAATTGTTATTACCGATTGGTAGAATGAAGGATGTAACGATTACAGGGTTTGGAATGTCAGCATTAGAAAATTATGTAGAAGAAGAAGCGGCTAAGCAAAATCGTTATATTGTATCGGAGTCTGCTCCTGAAAATGGCATGTACTATCGTTCAGATCATTTTAGTTTTGCAAGAAAAGGGATTCCTAGTTTGTTTATCAAAGGATGGCAAGATAGCCGAGAACATGGCAAAGAATGGGCACAAGCACAAATAAAAGATTATTGGGCAAACAAATACCATAAGCCAGCAGATGAATATGATCCAGAAACTGCAGACCTTACAGGAATCATGGAAGATGCTCAGTTGTTTTATCTAATAGGAAAAAGATTAGCTAATGAAACTACTTTCCCCAAATGGAATGATGGCTCTGAATTTAAAAGCATCAGAGAGATTAGTTTGCAACAATAAATGATAAGATTAAAAATTGATTTATGAAGTTTTGGTCAGAATTTAAAGAATTTGCACTTAAGGGGAATATGGTCGATATGGCTGTAGGGGTAATTATAGGTACCGCTTTTAATAAATTACTTACAGCCTTTGTAGATAAAATATTAATGCCTCCTCTTAACCTAATGACTAATGGGGTGCATATAGAAAACAAAGAAATTTTATTAAAAGATGCTGTGTTAGATGCTAATGGAGAGGTTGTTTCTGAAAAATTAGCTATTCAATATGGGGATTTCATCAATGTGATGGTAGACTTCTTTATTATAGCGCTGGTGATTTTTGTCGTGGTAAAGTTGATGAATAAATTACGTAGAAGTTCAGAAGATACAGAAGACCAGACAGTGGAAACCCCAAAGGATATTCAATTGTTAAAGAATATAAATGATTTATTAGCACAGCAAAATGAATTATTAAAGAAAAATTAACATCAACATAAAGCTCAATAGAATTTTTATTTCATTTAATTTTTATGTAATTCATAATAGAATAAGATATTTTTGATTTAAATCACAAATACGCTGCTTGTTTTTTACCGTGGATGCTTGTAAATAGGGGATAATTTAAAATATAAATACTATTGAATTCATAAAAGTCTATTCATAAAAACATGATAAAAAACATATTTTACAAAAAAATAACAATTTAGTAACAATAAGTTAAAATCTAATATTATTTTTGCTATCAATTAATAATAAAAATTTTTAACATGAAGAAGTTATTTTTAGCATGTGCAGTTGCCGTAGCAGGGTTAGTAAATGCACAAGAAGCAACCACAGCAGCAACAGGTCTTGATGGAGCATGGTGGGGAATGGGTACTTTACAGTACACGAACAATGATGCAACAGATGTTTCAACATTTACCATTATGCCAGTTGTAGGTAATTTCATTAGCCCTACAGTTACTGTTGGTTTAGGAGCTGGTTACATCGGAAGTAAAAATGGAGAGGATGCTGATTGGGTAAACTCTTTTGCATTAACACCACTAGCTAGAAAGTATTGGGGTGTAGCTAACAACTTGTACATTTTTGGGCAAGCAGCTGTTCCAATGACTTTTAGTGATGATGTAAATACTTTTGGATTCCAATTGAGCCCAGGTGTAGATTATTTCTTAAGTGATCAATTTACTATTGAGGCAACTATCGGTGGAGCTGGATATACTAACTACAGCCCAGAAGTTGGAGATTCTCATGGAGAAACTAACATTGGTTTTGATATGACTAAATTACAATTCGGATTAAAGTATATATTCTAAGTCAAAATTTAATATATATTAAAGAGCCACTTCGATTGAAGTGGCTTTTTTTATGAACGATAGTTTTTACTTTTAATATTTAATGATTTCGTAACTTTAAAAGATAGTGTTTTGATATTGAAAAATAAAATTTAATATTATTTTTGTTTTGTATAACTATAAAATTTTTTAGCATGAAGAAAATAGTTTTAGCATGTGCAGTTGCCGTAGCTGGTTTAGTAAACGCACAAGAAGTAGGAAATCTTAAAGTGGGAGCTCACGTTGGTTTGCCTACAGGTGATTTAGCGGATTCTTATACTTTGAATGCCGGAGTTGATTTAGCTTACACATACAATGTTTCTCCAGATTTTAAGCTTGGGGTAACTACAGGGTATTCTAATTACTTTGGTGATAAAATTACAATCTTGGGTGAAGAAATCGAAATTGAAGATTATGGTATTGTACCTATTGCTGCTACTGCAGAATACTCATTTACACCGCAATTTTATTTAGGAACCGATTTAGGTTATGCATTTGGTACTTCAGAGGGGTCTGAAGGTGCATTTTATTACCAACCGAAAGTAGGATATAGATTCGGAGTAAGTGAATTATATCTTGGATACAAAGGAATGTCAAAAGATGGAGATAGTGTATCGTCTGTTAACTTAGGGTATGCATATACTTTTGAATTATAATCAAGCTGATTTTAAACAATCAAAGCCACTTCAATTGAAGTGGCTTTTTATGTTTTATGCCATCAACTTAATTACTTTAGTTATAAGTTTTTACAGAATCCTTTAATAATTCATTTAAATCCCTCATTTCTTCCTCGGTCAAATCTCGGTATTGCCCAACAGGCAAATCCAGTTGAATATTCATGATTCTTACCCTTTTCAATTTAATCACATTATAGCCTAAATACTCGCTCATACGTCTAATTTGGCGGTTTAATCCTTGCGTTAGCACAATACGAAATGTGTTTTTATTGAGTTGTTCTACCTCACATTTTTTGGTTACTGTGTCCAAAATAGGCACACCATTTCCCATTCTATGAATAAATTCTTTCGTAATCGGTTTATCTACTGTAACAATATATTCTTTGCTATGCCCATTTCTGGCACGCAGAATTTTGTTCACGATATCGCCATCATTTGTCAGTAAGATTAGTCCTTCGCTTGGTTTATCCAATCTACCAATCGGGAATATTCTTTGGGGATAATTAATGTAATCAATGATGTTGTTTTTCTCTCTTTTAGTATCTGTCGTACATACAATACCAACAGGCTTATTGAAGGCAATATATACAAAATCATCTTCATCTTTTCCCTCAATACGATTGCCATCCACGGTAATCTTATCTTTAGAAGTAACTTTTGTCCCCAATTCTGGCACCTTCCCATTCACCTTCACGCGACCAGCATCAATTAGTTTATCGGCCGCCCTGCGAGAACAATAGCCTACCTCGCTCAAGTATTTATTCAATCGTGTTAATTCTTCTGCCATAATTGGATATTCATGTGTATTAAATACAAAGATAACCATAAGAGGGGGAACATAACAGGTACTTTCAAGTATATCACTTTAAAAATGGAAAACCTAAGGGTATGAATGGTAAAAAATAAATATGGAAATGAAGAATTCATGAATAAGAAATCGCAAAAATCTTGTTCACGTTAACATAACTTTATACATTTTCCATTTATTTAAACTAATTAAAAATAATATTTATGAAAATAAGATTGATTTACTCCTTTTTGTTGGGTGCATTAAGTATGAGTGCTTGGGCACAAGAAAATGATGTAGAAACTACCACTGAAGAAGTAGCTTTGGATGAAATGGTTATTACAGCAACACGGAGACCGCAACAAATATCCAATATACCAGGAACAGTTTGGGTGATTCCAAAAGAACAAATTATGGAACAAACTAAAAGTGGGGTTCCATTAAAAGAAATGCTCGGTTATTTAATTCCAGGATTGGATGTAGGTTCCCAAGGGAGAAGTAATTTTGGACAGAATATGCGTGGAAGAGCAGCCTTGGTTATGATTAATGGTGTTTCTTTAAATAGTTTGAGAAGTGTAAGTCGTCAATTTGATGCGATAGATCCATTTAATATAGAGCGAATTGAAGTTTTATCTGGTGCTAGTTCTATTTATGGGGGAAACGCTACAGGTGGAATCATTAACATTATTACCAAAACTCCACCAAAAGATAATTGGAGTGGACAAACCGAAATTGGAGGCAGAAGTGGTTTTGCAGGAGATGATGATTTAGATTTTAGGGCCGCTCAATCAGTAGGCTATAAAAATGATAAAGCTTATGCACACTTGGGTTTAGCATATCAAAAAAATGGTGCTATATATGGTGGCGATAAGGAGCGGGTGTTTCCTGATATTACACAGACGGATTTACAGTACAACGAAACTTTTGATATCGTTGGGTCTTTTGGATATAAATTTAATTCAGATCATAGCGTAACGGCCTCTTTGCAATATTATAACTCTGAGTATAACGGCGATACAGGTCTATCATTAGGTAAAAACTTTGGAGCAGTGCTAACCGCCAATCCAGATTTACTAGAAATTAAAGATGGTTTTGAATCACCAGATAGAATAGGTACCAACCGTTATTTAGGAACTTTATCTTATAAAGGAGAACATCTATTAGGAGATCAAGATTTATATGTGCAGGTAGCAAGCAGAGGCGAGTTTCTAGGCTTTTATCCTTTCCCTAATTTAATAGATTTAGGCGGTAAGACTGCAGCCTATACCGCTGCATCAGAACAAAATACAAAATATACAACGGCCAAAGCATTGCTTGCGAAAGATTGGGGAGCATTTAACCTTACTTATGGTGTAGATATGGACTATGAGAATTTTGAAGCTTTTCAAAATGTTTATGATATGGCAGGTTCATTAGCCTCTGGAGGTTTGGTAAATCAAAAAGTTTTTCAAACTAATCGCTATCCAGATATCACCTCTAATAGTTATGCTGGTTTTGTACAATCTGAATATAAGATCACGCCCAAAGTTCAACTGAATGGTGGATTGCGCTATCAGAACATGAATGTAGAAGTAGATGATTTTGTAGGTTCTATAGAGCAAATCAAAATGGGTTTTGGTGTGGGTAAAAGTGCGGATAAAGTACCAGGCGGAGAAAGTTCTTACGATGCTACTTTGAGTAATATTGGTATATTATATAACGATTTAAAAGCCAATCAAGCTTGGGCTACCTATACCCAAGGGGTAAGTTTAGCAGATCCTGCAAAATTGTATGGTGTAGGTTATTATGATTACAATTCAACCAATGCGAATTGGGATTTGCTAAGCAGTATTAATGTCAACGATCAACCATTAGAAGGTATTGTAACTAATCAAGTTGAAGTGGGATATAGAACTAAAAATGATATATTTAAAGCACAAATATCTGGTTTCTATAGTATGTCAGATAAAAATATAGACATAGACAATAGTGGGGATAGATTGGTCATTGTTATAGAAGAATTAAACTTGAGAAATCTTGGAGTGGAAACACAAATTTCTTTTGATTTGCCACAAGGCTTTTATGCAGGCCTAAATGCTTTGCTGATAAAATCTCAAGTAGAAAACGATGACGAATGGCAAAATCAAAGTATTTTTTCTGCTTCACCTTCTAAATTGACTACGCATTTGGGGTATAGAGGCAATCATTGGAATGCTAGACTGCAAAACCTTCAAAGTTTTGATTTAGAAGACGAGGCTAAAAATGTAATTGACGCCTATAATATCACAGACTTACTTTTAAGTTACGAATTAGCCTTTGGACAAGTAAATTTAAGTGTTCAAAATCTATTCAACTCAGATTATCAAACTATTTGGAGCCATCGAGCAGAGGCGTTATATGGTAGCTCGTTACCTGTAGAAGGTTTATTTTATTTTAGAGGAAGAGGTAGAACATTCAATCTATCTTTTACCTATACATTTTAACTATTTTATATAGGGTTATATAGAAAGTTTCTTCAAGAGGAGGTGGCTTTTTTAGTATTTTAATTACAAAACCGTTCTTTTTAGGACGGTTTATGTTTTTTAATACGGTTCATCTATTAAAAATTGCAGTTGGGTACATTCAAATTTAATTTATGAATATTAATAATCAACTTTATATCATAATTAAAAAACACATCTTATGAAAACCATTATGTTTACCCTCGTTTTATTAGCAAGTTCTATCGTTTTAGGACAAACGCCTTATCAGAAAGCCATGAAAAATGCATTAGACCGCTGGAATCAAACAGAATCCATAGAAGAATTTACTGCCATTGCTAATCAATTTGATCGAATTGCAGAAAAGGATTCTACGGCTTGGGAACCTAAATATTATGCAATATTGCTTCGTAGCATTCAGGGTTTTTATCTACCCAAAGAGATCGCTATTAATGCCATGGATGAAGTAGAAGAAGATTATAATAAGCTTTTACTTTTGGAGGATAACAGTGAAATCAAAATCCTAAAAGGTTTGTTCGAGACCGTGAAAATATCCAAAGATCCTATGGTGTATGGTAGAACTTTGTCTGCTTCTATTTCAAAAACCTACGCTGAGGCATTAGAGCAAAATCCCAATAACCCTCGAGCTATCTATAATCTGGCACAATATGAGATGGGTGGCGCCAAGTATTGGGGAAAAGATCCCAAGGATTCTTGCCCCAAAGTAGAGAAAGCGATTGAGTTATTTAAAGCCGAGAAAAATGCAAAACGTCAAGGTTTTGAACCCCGATGGGGATTGGAAGAAGCGCAAAAACTTTGGGACACTACTTGCAAATAATTTATATTTCTTAACTTATTATTTACAACAATGAAAAATATACCAAAGATTATCCTTAAAAATATATTGGAAGGGTTGTTAATAGCCATTGTTTTGGTTATCATCCATTATTTTTATTATCAACAGTATAATGAGATAGAAGATTTAACCAGGTTTCTCACTACATCATTCATATATAATGCCTTATATGCTATTCCTTTCTATGTGGTGAATGCAATGGTGCATGGTTATGCAAGAGAGAAAGAAAAAGAAACGAAATTGTCAGAACCTATGTATTGGTTGAGGTTTTTAGTTATTATAGTGCTGATAAATACCATTTTGGCCATAGGTATTAAAATTCTATCTAACTTGATAGACGGCGGATGGGATAGGCTTTCTCAAATGGATTTAAGTTTCTTTATCACAGCTCTCATTATATCCTTTAGTATAGGAGGATTCTTTTATAGTTACTTTTATTTGAAGGCCATGTTTGACAAGAAATCCGCAAAACAGGAGGCCAAGATTACCCAAGTTACGCAATCTCATGAGGCTTTAAAATCCCAAATTGGTCCTCACTTTCTCTTTAATTCTTTGAATGTTTTAAGCGGTCTTGTAGATGAAAACCCCGATAAAGCACAAAAATTTATAGCAGATTTAGCACAGGTATATCGTTATGTTTTAGACCAAAAAGATAAAGACTGGGTTTCTGTGGCAGAAGAAATCCAGTTTGCAGAAAATTATTTAGCTTTGATCAAAACTAGGTTCGAGAATGGTTTAGATGTTGAAATTGAAGAAAATTTAAAAACTTCTGAACTACAAATTGCACCGCTTACATTGCAATTGCTATTAGAAAATTGCATTAAGCATAATGGAATAAGCAAGGAAAAACCTTTAGAGATTCATATTTTTAGATTTAATGACACATTGGTTGTAGAGAATAATTTAAATCTGAAAAAAGTGTTTCAGGAACGAGAAGGAACGGGATTGAACCAAATTAAGCAACGCTATGCTTTCGTAAATAAAAAAGTAAAAGTGATGAAGGATGATCAGAAGTTTAGGGTAGAAGTACCATTATTAGAAATTGAAGATTTAAATTAAATCCTATACTTATGAATTGTATCATTATTGAAGACGAGGCTGTTGCTGCAAGAAGGTTGAAGAAGCTGGTAGAAGATCAAGGTGTAGAGGTTGTAGCTTTGCTGCATTCTGTACAAGAGTCGATTGCGTGGTTTCAGGCTCATCAAGCACCTAATTTAATTTTCTTAGATATTCAACTTGGGGATGGGTTAAGTTTTGAAATCTTTGAAGAGGTACAGCCAAAAAGTGCAATCATTTTTACTACTGCTTATGACGAATATGCATTGCGTGCCTTCAAATTAAACAGCATAGATTATTTATTAAAGCCTATTCAAGAAAAAGAATTACAGAGAGCTTTAGATAAATATCAAACCATGCAACCAGAGAAAATCATGTTTTCAGCAGATGAACTCAAAGCCATTTTACAAACTAATTTTGAAACGCAGTATAAAGAAAGGTTTGTGGTAAAAATTGGACAGAAAATTAAAACGATTGAAACTAAAGAGATACCTATTATATTTAGTGAAAACAAAGGATCTTACATCCAATGTAATCAACGGAATTATCTGATAGACTATTCTTTGGATGAGGTGGAACAGCTATTAAACCCCAAAGAATTTTATAGGATTAATAGGCAGGCGATTGTTCAACTTAGTTTTATACAAGATATTACAGCGCATTCTGGTAGTCGACTATTATTAAAAATGAAAGACAATCAAGACTCTTGGACAGTGAGCCGAGAAAGAGTTAGCGATTTTAAGGATTGGCTTGGAAGGTAAAACAATAATCTATTTGCATTTTGTAATCAGAGATAAATAAAAGAGCTACTCCGGATAGAAGTAGCTCTTTTATAAGATTTTAAAAATTAAAGTTACATTAAACTAACTATAACCCCTCAATCTCAGGTAAATCATAAGCACCGTCTAAGAATTCTGGTCGCATTACCAATTCATAAACATAAGGTTCAATCTCCATAAACACATTGCTTTTTGACAGATTATTAAATTCTTCAAAAGGTATAAAACAAAATGATTGCTGCGTATGTTCCATAATAAAACCACATTGATACCCTCTATTAGTGTCACCAATTTTAATTTGTAGAGAACCCCCTGGCCAAGTTGGACGTCGTAAACCACTAGCAAATTTATTTGTATAAGACTCATTATTATTCAGAATTGTCTTCTCTCCATCTGAAGCTATTTCTAGAATTTCTCCAGTCTCATTTGTTAGAACTACCGTATAGACATACTCTTTCTCTTCTGTAGTTCCACAGGAAAAGAAGCAAAAAGCTATTAAAAATAGTATAATATATTTCATCGTTAAATTATATACAGTTATCGTACATATATTCATCAAATAACTCTTCTACGTATTGTTCTGTAGGGTTATGATAATTGTTTATTAATTTTTCTTTCCATGTATGTGGACCTCGTGCATTGTTTAATGAACGCATGATCTGATATAGTTTTTACTGTTTTTATTGTAGATTCCTTATGAATGGGTTCATGTGTGTCATCCTCCGTTAAGCAAGATAAAAGTGAGAATAACAATAATATAAATCCTAATGGAGCATATATAGTGAATAATAATTTTTTCATAAACATTTTTTCATTTCGATAAATATAGCAGGATGCAGTGTATAATTAAGATACCCAATGTTAACTTATAGTTAAGTTACTGATATTAAGAAGGTTATGCTATTTGTGAATAGTAAATGTGATAGGGATAGGAACAAGTAGCCCACAGAGAAGATGCGCCAACAAAATCGATGATATAAACGTGGCGCCATATGGCAAACGCCTTGTATCAACTGATTTTGTAAGCAGATTATCGAGAACTACTTGGGATAGCCCGTTAAATCACCCAAAGAAAAAGTGGACCCTAATTATCCGAAATTTTGCATTTCTATCAGCTTGGCATAAATACCGTTTTGGGCGATAAGTTCATTATGCTTTCCAGCTTCTTTAATTTCGCCATTTTCCATCACTACAATTTTGTCCGAATTCTGAATGGTAGATAGGCGGTGAGCAATGATAAGGGAAGTTCTGTTCTCCATCATGTGGTTTAATGCATCTTGTACGAGACGTTCTGATTTGGTGTCCAGGGCAGAGGTGGCCTCATCTAAAATCATTATCGGTGGGTTTTTGAGCACGGCACGGGCAATAGAAATTCGTTGCTTTTGTCCTCCAGATAATTTCCCTCCAGATTCGCCAATGTTTTCATAATATCCTTGAGGTAATTGGGTAATGAATTCATCTGCGTTAGCAATTATGGATGCCTCTTTAACGGCCTTTTCATTTACTACTTTTTGTCCCAGTGCTATATTATTTAAAATCGTATCATTAAATAAAACAGATTCTTGTGTTACCATACCCATTAATTTACGGTAACTATCCAACGATAAGTCTTTAATATTGATACCATCAATCAAAATTTCACCTTCGGTCACATCATAAAACCTTGCTAATAAATTGGCAACAGTGGTTTTTCCACTTCCTGATTGCCCAACCAGCGCAACAGCTTGTCCTTTGGGAATTGTTAGATTAAAATTCTTTAAAATTCGTTGATCTGGAACATACCCAAAACTTACATTTCTAAATTCAATTTGATTCTTGAACTCCGTTATTTTAATAGCATTTTGTTGTTCGTTGACTACTATGTCAGCGTCTAATATCTCTAAAAGTCTTTCTGCAGAGGCTCCTCCACGAGAAGTATCTGCAAAGGCTTTAGATAATCCTTTTGCTGGATCTAGCATTTGGAAAAATAAGCCTAAGAAAATCAAGAATGTTTCTCCTTGTAAGTTACCACCACCTATAATTAATTTTCCCCCAAACCACACAAGCATAATCAAAGTGAAAGAACCTAATAGCTCACTCATGGGTGAAGCCAATTCATGTTTACGTTCTACCCGGTTGGTCATCTGCCTCCATCGATTGTTATTGGTATGAAAACGTTCGCTTAAATTCTTTTCTGCATTAAATATCTTTACCACTTTGGCAGCACTCAGAGTTTCTTCTACACTGGAGATTAAACCACTCAGCATGCTTTGGGTCTTCTTGGTATCTTTCTTTAAACTTTTGCTAATTAAAGAAATCACCATCCCCATCACTGGCAATATTACAAAAGCGGCTAAGGTTAATTGCCAATTGATGTATATGAGCATTCCAAGCGCAATGATAATCATAAAGGGTGCACGGAAAAACTCTATCAAGGGTAATAAAGTATAACGTTGTACATGATCTACATCGCTAGAGATTCTAGTCATGATATCCCCCTTGCGTTGATCTGTAAAATATGATACTGGTAAGGCTAAAACCTTATCGTATAGAGCATTTCTAAGGTCTCTGGTAGTTCCAGTTCTGAAACCTACCATATAATATTGTGCTAAGTATCGGAATAAGTTTCGGAAAAAAAACATAAGCACGGTGATTCCACATAACCAAGCTAATACTGTCAACTGCCCATGTTCTACCATTTTAGCAGAGATCCATTGCGTTAATTGTGCTTGGAAGTTGTCAAAAGATAGCGGTGCATCTGATGAAATAACTTCTGGAGTAACTTGTTCTGGCTTTACATTCTCGAATAAAATCTTTAATATAGGTAGGATAGAGAACAAAGAAACATTCGCCATCAATGAATATAGAATATTGAAAATAATGTTCAAGACAAAGTATTTCTTATACGGGTTGGCGAACTTTAGAATTCTCCTAAATGGGCTCATAAATTAATTAAATAGAGTGCAAAGGTAAACATTTTATAAAACCTTGAATAGTTGTGAGAGATTCCATAAATTTGAGCATTATATAGCCTATGGAATTGAAAAACGAAATTAAGAAACATATACGGATTGTAGCGGATTTTCCAGAACCAGGAATATCATTCAAGGATTTCACGCCAATCTTTCAAAATCCAACTTTGTCCAAAGATATCATCAAATTAATGGCAGATGATGCTAGGGGAAAGGTAGACGTTGTATGTGGCATAGAGAGTAGAGGGTTTATTCTTGGTTTTGCTTTGGCATTAGAACTTGATGTTCCTTTTATTCTTGTCCGTAAAGAAGGAAAGCTACCACCCCCTGTAGAGAGCGAAAGTTATGATCTAGAATATGGAAATGCTACACTAGAAATCGTGAATGGGCAGATTAAAACTGGTGACCAGGTTTTGATTCATGATGACGTACTAGCCACAGGCGGTACCGCTGTAGCCTGTGCTAAACTAGTGAAGAAGGTTGGAGGCATAGTAAGTGGTTTTTCATTTCTTATAGCTTTAGACTTTTTAAAAGGTAAAGAGAAGTTAAAGCCTTATGGTAAGGTCTTGTCTTTGGTAGATTATGATTAGTGCATTTCATTTAGAGGACACGAGTTCTGGGATGAATTCAATTTGAATAGAAATGACTACAATTAAAAAAACAATTTTTATCTTGGCAGGTTTAACGAAATAGATAGTATGATTTTAGATGTACATAATGAAACCGGTAGATTAAGAGCGGTGGTGTTGGGACAACCAGAGGGAATGGGTGATAAACCTAGCTTGAAAGATACTTATGATTCCAAATCTAGAGAAAGTGTAAAATTAAATGTTTACCCTACAGAGAAAGATGTAACCGAAGAGATGAATGCGTTTGAAAGTGTGCTTAGAAAGTACGATGTTCAAGTTTTTCGCCCTTGGGTCTTAGAGAATACCAATCAGGTTTTTGCTAGAGATGTCGGATTTGTTGTAGATGATACCTTGGTGATCTCTAATATGATAGAGGATCGGGAAGAAGAGCAAAAGGCATACGAACGCATTATAGATTCTATCCCGAAAAAACATGTTTTACCTACACCTACTGATGTGCATGTAGAAGGTGGTGATGTAATTCTATGGAACGAATTTATGTTTGTAGGATGTTATAAGCAACCCGATTATGCTACTTTTAAAACTGCCAGAACTAATGCCAATGCAGTTCAGTTTTTAAAAGATCATTTTCCACATAAATGGGTAATTGATATGGAGTTGGTAAAAGATGATAATGATCCATATAAGGGTATATTACATTTGGATTGTTGTTTTCAACCTGTAGGGAAAGACAAAGCAATCATCTATAAAAATGGTTTTCTAAATGAGAGACATTACCAAGTTTTGTTAGATTTATTTGGCCGCAAAAATGTATTTGAGGTTACCCGAGAAGAAATGTATTGGATGAACCCAAATATATTCTCTATTGCTCCAGATGTTGTGGTTTCGGAACAAAACTTTACTAGATTAAACAATCACATGAGAGATGAATGGGGAATCACCGTGGAGGAAATACCCTATAGAGAAGTTTCTAAAATGGGTGGGTTGTTAAGATGCTCAACCATGCCTTTAATCAGGGATTAATATATTATTCTACTATCAAGTCTCTCCAAGGGAATAGGGTATCAAAGCCTTTCTTTTTGAAATAAGAAAGGCTTTTTTCATTTTCAGCCGTTACAAAGATGAAATCACCGCCCCAAGCTCCAAGGCTTTTGATGATACCGTCTTCATAATCAGAAAATAATTCCTCTTGAATGGTTGGTATTTCTAAATGATTCGCAATTAAACTTTCATGAACAAATAATAAATCTTCAAATTCGGCTAAGTTTGGTGCTTTAATAAGTTCTTCACTGATTTCTGAGATCGAATTAATAAGAGCCTTGCTAGTCGGTATTTCTTGATATTGCTGAATGCCCTCTCGGCTGTTTTGCTTTTGATTTAAATAAATAAAGTATCCAGCATCCTTCACAAAATCTGGAATAGATATAAAATTCACTTTTCGTTGATTTTTATACAACTGATAAAACTGGATTTTAGGCATCATGGCACAGCTGATATCATAACCACTTCCACCAAAAGTTTGTTTTGCTAAATCAAATGCATTGATATCTGCAAATTTGGAAAGTAAAGTGATTAAAGTAGAGCTAGAACCTAAACCCCATTCCTTATCAAAATCTAATTTGGTTTCAAAATGATATGAAAAATCTTCTGAAAAGACTTGAGGATTTAGAACCTGAACTTTTTTTAAAATTTCTGTAATAGTTTGGCCTTTATCAAGATCGGTCGTTGATTGGATGGAAAAATCAGGTAAGTTAATTATAACTTCAAACCAAATTGAATCATTCTGTAATTTGGCGCTCCATTTAATGATATGATGAGCATTGTTGATTGTTTGTACCTTTAAATGTTGACCTATTTTAGTGGGTAAACCAATGGCTTTCGCTCCGTCTAATACCACATATTCTCCCGTCAAGAGCAGTTTACCATGGGCAAAATAAGTTTGTTCCGTATGTTCAGTCATTATGATATACCTCCTGTATTCGCCTCTCTTTCTATTTTTCTAACCAATCCTTGTAATGTCTTACCTGGACCCACTTCAATAAAAGAAGTAATACCATCATTCCACATATTTTTCACTGATTGTGTCCATTTGACAGGCGATGTAAGTTGAGAAATTAAATTAGCTTGAATTTCTATAGGATTTGTGACCGCAGTTGTAGATACATTTTGATAAATAGGACAAATGGGTTTATGAAAAGTGGCCTGCTCTATGGCTACTTTTAGTCGTTCTTCTGCAGGTTTCATGAGGGGTGAGTGGAAGGCACCACCTACGGGTAAAATGATTGCACGTTTAGCTCCAGCTTCTTTTGCTTTTTCACATGCAGCTTCCACAGCATCTACTTCACCGGAAATTACAAGTTGACCTGGACAATTATAATTGGCTGGGACTACAATCCCTTCTGTATTTTGACATATTTCTTCTACCACGGCATCTTCTAAACCTAAAATGGCTGCCATAGTTGAAGGTTGAACTTCACAAGCATCTTGCATCGCTTGTGCTCTTTCAGAAACAATCTTTAATCCCTCTTCAAAAGATAACACATTCGCAGCAACCAAAGCAGATAATTCTCCTAAGGAATGACCAGCAACGGCTACAGCATCAAATTTCTCTATGCTCTGTACTGCAGCAATGGAGTGTAAAAAAACAGCGGGTTGAGTGACATTGGTTTGTTTTAATTCCTCCGCAGTCCCTTCAAACATTATTTTACTGATGTCAAAACCTAATATTTGGTTGGCTTGATCAAAAAGACCTTTGATTACATTGCTTTTATCATATAAGTCTTTACCCATTCCTGTGTATTGAGCTCCTTGGCCTGGAAAAATATATGCTTTCATTTAAATTCTTTTTTCAAATATAAAGTTTTTATATTTCATTTGTTATCATTTCATTTGCAACAAATATAAAAATAAGGTAAGAATCTTATGATAAGTATAAATGACAACGTAAACTTAACATTAAAAACATGGAAAAAAATTATTTTTACAGCCTAAATTTAGATAAACCATAAATATGGAAAATTTGTATCTTTTTATTGTCGGCTTATTATTTATACTAGCGGTGTTTGATCTCGTGGTTGGCGTAAGTAATGATGCTGTAAACTTCCTGAATTCGGCTATCGGATCTAATGTCGCACGTTGGAGAACGATTATGATTATTGCTTCGGTAGGTATTATGCTTGGAGCTATGACATCAGGGGGTATGATGGAAGTTGCGCGGAAAGGAATCTTTAATCCGCAACACTTTTATTTTACAGAAATCATGATACTCTTTTTAGCTGTGATGATCACAGATATCATCTTACTAGATTTGTTTAACACCTTTGGGATGCCAACCTCTACAACGGTATCCATCGTATTTGAGATCTTAGGAGCCTCTTTAGCATTGTCTACCATCAAGGTTTTACAAGGAGGATTGCCTATGAACTTCTTGTTCAATCATAACAATCCAGACACTGGTGTTATTGGCTTTATGAATTGGGAAAAGGCCAGTGAAATTATAGTGAGTATTTTAATTTCTGTATTAATAGCCTTCACGGTAGGTGCCATTGTACAATTCATTTCTAGATTTTTCTTTTCATTTAATTATAATAAGAAACTAAAAGTAGTGGGAACTATCTTTAGTGGAATTGCTTTTGCAGCGATAAGTTATTTCCTAATCTTTAAAGGAATGGGATCCGTTGCTAAAGGGGTAGATCCAGAAACAATGAATACATTCCAACGTTCGTTTTCTATTTTCTATGATTGGGTGGCTACGCACATAGCACTATTCTTACTCATCTCCTTCTTAGTTTCTTCCGTTGTTATGTATATATTACAATATAGAAATATAAACCCATTAAAACTTGTGGTGCTATTCGGTACATTCTCATTAGCCATGGCTTTTGCAGGAAACGACTTGGTAAACTTTATTGGGGTACCTATTGCAGGATGGCAATCTTATAATATTTGGGTAAATGAAGGGCATCCTGATTCTTTATTAATGACAGCGTTGGCTGGTAAAGTTGCTACACCGTACTTTATGCTTTTGATGGCAGGGGTGATTATGACACTTACCTTGTGGTTTTCTAAAAAAGCAAGAAGTGTTACAGAGACAGAGATTAAATTAGGAGCACAATCAGAAATTGATGAGAGATTCTCTGCCAACCTTGTGGCTAGAGCTATTGTAAATGGTACTTCTGCTATCAATAATGGATTAAATAAAATACTACCTAACTCATTTACAAATACAATTAGTAAAAGGTTTGAACCTGTTGATGTCACAGAAATTGGAGGTCAAGAGGCTGCTGCTCATTTTGATTTAGTCAGAGCTTCTGTAAACTTGGTTACAGCCTCTATCTTGATTGCTGTGGCAACAGATTTGAAGCTTCCACTATCTACCACTTATGTGTCATTTATGGTAGCCATGGGTACATCCTTGGCAGATAGAGCTTGGGGACGTGAAAGTGCTGTATATAGAATTGCTGGGGTGATGAGTGTAATAGGTGGTTGGTTCTTGACGGCTATTATAGCAACCTCTGTAGCGGCTATTTTTGCTACTATAATGTATTTCGGAGGTATTTATGGAATTATTGCATTGGTATTATTAGTAGCATTTAGCATCTATAAAACTTCTAGACACCATTCAGCTAAACTTGAAAATGATAAATTGACAGAACAGAGAACTTCTATCAATTATAAAGATGTCAATGAAACCTTGAGCAATCTATCAGAGAATGTTTCTGAATCTTTTGTGGACATTAAACGTACTTTAGAGCTTACTTATATAGGTATTGCCAAAGAGAATAAAAAGGCATTGGAACAAGCTAATAATAAATTAGCACTCTTGAATAATGATTATGCCATGGTAAAAAATGGCTTGTTTAAAATCATTAGAAAGAATAATTCTGATGAGACTACTTCTTCTCACCTGTATGTATTGACATATGATTTAATGCAAGATATTTTACAAAGCTTGAGTTTAATTGTAGAGTCATCTACGCTACATGTGAAAAACAATCATAAACCATTAACTACTGAACAATGTGAACACTTAGAGGTATTAAGAGACCTTTTAACGGACTATTTACAGTACATAAG
>JBPCUN010000151.1:0-13288 GCA_051011115.1 Weeksellaceae bacterium | reverse complement strand
TTTCACCTATTTTCACCTTATTACCAATATAGGCAAAAGATCCTATGTACACATTTTTACCAAGGGTTGCAGATTTCGCAATAGAGGTGTGATCTTCTATACCTGTTTTAGCCTGTAGTTTTAATTCTTGATAAATATTCAATAAGGTAGTCATAGATGCGTATGCATCTTTTACTTTTATAAAGGTCTTATTAGAATCTTGTGGAATATTAATTCTTTCAGAAATAATAATCACAGCCGCATTGCTATTACCTAAATGTGTAATGTATTTTTCATTCGCCAAAAAGGTAAGTGAATTTTCGTTTGAATCTTCTATCTTCCCAAAGTCTGAAACCGTAGTTTGTGGATTCCCAAAAATTTCACCATCAATAAATTCGGCAATTTGTGCTGCAGTAAATTTCATTTCACAAAAGTAAAAAAATTAATCATAAATTAACGTTGAATCTTAGAAGACCGTATTTTATATCGTAATTCTTTTACAATATCCTATTTAGTTTAGTCTCATCAAGGTAGCAAAAGTGATATTTCTGCGTAGGATTAAACAAAGGTCTTGTCAAAATTTGTTTATCAGATTCTGCAATATTTACACAACTTCCTTCTTTGTTTAATAATAAAATAGGGTATTCATTTTGATTATACGGAGTGATTTGCATTTTACTTACGTGTACAAAATAATCCACAGCATCCTCTCCCATGCGAGAGGCCACAAATTGCTGTTTTTCTTTTAACTCTACTGCTGGGATTTCATTATTTCTTATTTCAGCTTTACCCAAGTTTCTTTGTACTACAGCACTTGCTAAGTTTCTTAAAATATAATCTGGGTGATTTTGCCATTGTTTAAGCGAATGCATAATATCAGAATCATCCATTACAAGGAATATCTCCAAATCCTCTGGTGTAAAATTATCCTTAGCATTTCTTTCTAGAAAATACTGTAGTGCAGGGGTTGCAGACACTTGTTGTCCAGCTTGTGCGAGTTCTTTAGCACGTCTTAAAGATTGAATCAAATAAATTTCTGCGGCAACAGAGGTTTTGTGCAGGTAGACTTGCCAATACATAAACATGCGGGCGATAAGATATTTTTCAACAGAGTAAATACCTTTCACATCAATTACCAATTCATCATTAGATACATTCATCATAGATATGATTCTATCTGACCCGATATTACCCTCTGTCACACCCGTAAAAAAGCTATCTCTTTTTAAATAATCTAACCGATCAATATCCAATTGACTGGCGATTAATTGAGATAAGAATTTGCGATGATATTTTTTTTGAAAGATTTCAATAGCTAAATCCAATGCACCATGATGTTTCTCATTCAAAGCTTGCATAATCATAAGTGATAAATCCTCATGATGTATGCCTTCTACAATCGTAGATTCTAGCGCATGGGAATACGGTCCATGGCCAACATCGTGCAAGAGAATGGCTATATACACAGCTCGTTCCTCCTCCTCAGAAATTTTAACATTTTTTTGGCGCAAAGTTTCCACCGCCTTCTGCATCAAGTGTAAACACCCGAGTGCGTGCAAGAAACGGGTATGATTTGCCCCAGGATATACATAATGAGTTAAACCAGTTTGTGTAATTCGGCGTAATCTTTGAAAACTCTTTTCTTCAATCAAATCAAATAAAACAGGGTCTGGTATAGAAATAAAACCGTATAATGGATCGTTGAATATTTTGAGTTTATTAGATTTGTTCTGCATATTGAATATATAATCCTTGCAAAAATAGCAATACTATGGTATTAAAAATATTATGGATCGATGATGAAGTAAATTTATTGAAACCACATTTTCTTTTTTTAGAAAAAAAAGGATACGCCACTACGGCTATGAATAATGCTACGGACGCTTTGGAACTATTAGAAGATGAGAGTTTTGCAGCCATATTATTAGATGAGAATATGCCAGGGATGAATGGGTTAGAGGCTTTGGTCAAAATCAAGCAAATTCGTCCGAACATTCCTGTCATCATGGTGACCAAGAATGAAGAAGAACATATTATGGAGGAAGCTATAGGATCCCATATTGCAGATTACTTGATCAAACCCGTCAATCCAAATCAGATTATATTAAGCCTTAAAAAAATATTAGATAGCAATAAGATTATCACAGAAAAGGCTGTGGTAAATTACCAAATGGAGTTTAGGCAAATCGCTATGGAACTCATGAATGCTCGGGATTTCAATGATTGGATAGATATTTATAAAAAATTAGTGCACTGGGAAATCAATCTAGAGAATATAGAAGATCAGAGCATGCTACAGATTCTCAATGACCAGAAATCTGAAGCCAATGCACAGTTTGCCAAATACATAGAGCAGAATTATTATGGCTGGTTACATGGAGAAGATCGTCCAACGCTATCGCATACCATATTTAAATCGCATGTAAAACCTCAAATAGAGGAGAAGAAAACCTTGTTGTTAATGATTGATAACCTCCGACACGATCAATGGAAGGTGATTCAACCTTTGTTTCAACAGTATTATAATACCACGCAAGAAGATATGTATTATAGTATATTACCATCTTCAACGCAATATGCGCGAAACGCCTTTTTCTCAGGCTTGATGCCATTAGAAATAGAAAAACGATTCCCAGATTTCTGGAAAAATGATCCAGAAGACGGTAACAAAAACGATCACGAACCAGATTTATTAGAGGAAAACTTAAAAAGGTTAGGGTTAAGCGGATTAAAAACTAAATATTACAAAATACTCAATTCCAGCTACGAGAAATACGTTTTAGATGAATTTCATAAATATAAAAATAATGATCTTACCGTGATTGTTTACAATTTTATAGATATTTTATCTCATGCCAAAACAGACAATCGCATCGTAGGAGAGATGATTAGAGATGACAAAACCTATCGCTCTGTAACGCATAATTGGTTCAAGAATAGTTATTTGTTAGAAATTGTAAAGCAAGCCTCAGAGAATGGTATGCGTTTAATTATCACTACCGATCATGGGACTATTTACGTCAAAGAACCCTCTAAAGTTGTAGGAGATAGAGAGACCAGTACGAATTTAAGATATAAGCTTGGGCGTCAATTACAGTATAATCCAAACGATGTTATGGTGATCGATAAACCAGAAGATTATTATCTACCCAAAGTGAATGTAAGTTCCAAATATATTTTCGCCAAAAACGAAATATTTCTAGCCTATCCCAAGAACTATAATCACTATGTAAACTACTATAAAAATACCTATCAGCACGGTGGAATTTCCCTAGAGGAGATCATTATTCCATTTGTGGTGCTAGATAATGAGTAAATTTCACCATAATTGCTTACTTTTTTCTAGGGCGATTATACAGGCTTTTGCTCCAATTCCTCGTTTTGTGAAAGACAAAAATCTAGGCTGGTGTATTCTGCTGCGCGACATACCTCCGCCGTCGTGTTTGTCAATTCCACAAATCCTGCGGGATTTCCACGTCAATCCTGATCGCAGATAATATCTAGCGTTATTTTATTTTAATAAATCAATTATCTTTGTTCCATGATTTGGAAAGCAGAGCAACTAGAGGACTTACCACAAATAGTTCAGCAATTAATTCCTAGGATACAGCACAATGTCATACAATTTCGGGGAGACATGGGTGCAGGAAAGACCACGCTTATCAAAGAAATTGTTAAGCAACTAGGGTCACAAGATGAAGTGAAGAGTCCTACCTATGCCTTGGTTAATGAATACAAAACAGATAGGGGCATTGTTTATCACTTTGATTTCTATAGAATTAATGACATCATAGAAGCCTACGACATGGGTTGGGAAGAATATGCAGACAGTGGAAAGCTATGTTTAATAGAGTGGCCAGAAAAAATAGAATCAATCATTCCTGAAAAAAATCATATCTTGGAAATTCAAAATGAAAATTCCACTAGAATTATAACCTTTCTATAATGAGTGAACCAATATATACTCCTTTTTCAAAGGCAGAACTAATGCCACGAGAAGAAATGCTAGAAGTAGCAGCTAAAGGAGGTAAGTTTAGAATAGGAATTCCAAAAGAAACCCATTATCAAGAAAAACGTGTATGTTTAACGCCAGATGCGGTAGAGGTTCTCGTGGCACATGGACATCAAGTACTTATAGAAACAGGCGCTGGTTTAGGGGCTCATTATACCGATAATCAATATTCTGAGGCTGGCGCTAGAATTGGTTATGATAAAAACGAAGTTTTTGCACAACCTATTGTTTTAAAAGTAGAACCACCTTCAGAGGAAGAATTAGAACTTTTAAAACCAAATGCTTATTTATTGTCTGCTGTACAGCCAGCTACAAGGGATAAAAATTATTTTACTAAACTAGCCAGTAAGAAAATCACAGCTATTGGTTACGAATATTTAGAAGATAATCATGGTCATTTAGCGATGGTAAGGTTGGTTTCAGAAATTGCTGGCACGGCCTCAATCTTGGTGGCGTCTGAGCTTTTGTCTACATCACACGGTGGGAATGGTGTGATGTTAGGAGGTATTTCAGGGGTAAGACCTACAGAGGTTGTGATTATCGGCGGTGGGACTGTAGGTGAATATGCAGCGAGATCTGCACTCGGATTGGGTGCTTCTGTAAGAGTTTTTGATAATTCCCTTACAAGATTACGCAGACTACAGAATGATTTAGGGGTGCGTTTACCCACTAGCACATTAGATCCTAAAGAGCTTAAAAAAGCATTAAGGCGTTGTGATGTTGCCATAGGGGCGATTCGTGGAGTATCTAGAGCACCAGTTGTAGTATCTAGCGAAATGGTGCAGTTAATGAAGCCAGGTGCAGTAATTATAGATGTTTCTATTGATTGTGGAGGATGCTTTGAAACCTCAGAAATCACAACCCATGAAAATCCAACCTTTATAAAGCATGATGTCATCCATTATGGTGTTACTAATATCACCTCTAGGTATGCTAGGACGACATCTAAAGCATTGAGCAATTTCTTTTTGTCGTATTTTATAGAAGTGGCCAAACAAGGAGGGTTAGAAGTTTTACTGAGCCAATATGCAGGTTTACGTAAGGGGATTTATGTATATAAGGGTAGGCATACCAATCGCGAGTTAGCACAATGGTTTGATCTAGATTATAGAGACCTTAACTTATTAATTTTATGAATTTTAAAGAAAGATTTAAGTTATTTGCTTTAGGCTCTATCTTAGGTATATTTATCGTTACGCTACTTTTTGGAGGTCGTACTTCTTGCAAGGATAATATTGTGAATTACTTTCCAGAAGGGCGTGTAAAACAAGAGATTTTATTTTATCCAATAGATTATTCCTCTCAAGCCGCCGCCGAGTTAAGGAGGCTTAATATCAATGATTCATTATTTAAATTATATATCCAAGAGGCCGATGTTGATTTTGGTTTAAGCGAGCAAAGAGCAAAACCTTGTGGTAAGTATGTGCTGTTTAGTGCAGATAGCATCCAACAATTAGAGATTCGTTTAGACAAGTGTAGAGAGGGAGTTTTGATAGAAAAAATCTCGACCAAACCGTTAGTAGATTAAATAAATACTACCTTTGCGTTATGGATGATTACTTGAATCCCGATGAGGAATTCTTTCCAGAAGAAGAACTTCAACAAGAAGAAAAATTTAGACCTCAGAGTTTTGATGACTTTGCAGGTCAAGCGCATATTTTAGAAAATTTAGCCGTATTTGTACAAGCTGCGAAACTGCGAAATGAATCTCTAGACCACGTATTATTACATGGCCCTCCGGGCTTGGGTAAAACTACTTTGGCACATATCATCGCCAATGAATTGGGAGTAGGTTTTAAGGTAACGTCTGGCCCAGTGCTAGATAAGCCAGGAGATTTAGCTGGGCTTCTCACCAATTTAGAAGAAAACGATGTCTTATTTATTGATGAAATTCATAGAATGTCACCGATTATAGAAGAGTATTTATACTCAGCTATGGAGGATTTTAAAATTGATATTTTAATTGAATCTGGACCTAATGCACGGTCAGTAGAAATTAATTTAAATCCATTTACTTTAATTGGTGCAACTACAAGATCTGGTCTACTAACAGCTCCTTTAAGGGCAAGGTTTGGTATCAATTCTAGGTTTGAGTATTATAATGTAGAACTATTAAGTTCAATTGTGCAGCGTAGTTCTAGAATTTTAGATACGCCTATAGATGAAGAAGCAGCTATTGAAATTGCAGGGAGAAGCCGAGGAACACCAAGGATTGCGAATGCCTTGCTTCGTAGAACCAGAGATTTTGCTCAAATTAAAGGGAATGGGCGTATCGATAAAGCCATAGCACAGTTCAGTTTAAATGCTCTAAAAGTAGATCATAATGGTTTAGACGAAATGGATAATAGAATCTTATCTACCATTATAGAGAAATTTAAAGGAGGTCCTGTAGGGTTAACAACCATAGCTACTGCGGTAGCAGAAAACGCTGGTACCATAGAGGAAGTTTATGAGCCTTTTTTAATTCAAGAAGGGTATTTAATGAGAACTTCTAGAGGGAGAGAAGCCACGGATAAAGCATATCATCATTTGGGCAAGACCAGAAATGAGGATCAGTCTAAACTCTTTTAACTGATTATTCTTTAATCAGCTAAGTTTAGCTATTTATTTTATATCGTTGCATGAATTCCATTGAAAAGAACACCTATTTAATCAAAGAAAAAGCAAAGTCGTTAGGCTTCTTGAATTGTGGTATTTCAAAAGCTGGTTTTTTAGAAGAAGAAGCTCCTCGGCTAGAAAAGTGGCTAAAGCAAGGATTTCATGGTGAAATGGGATATATGGAAAATCATTTTGACAAAAGATTAGATCCTACAAAGCTGGTTCCAGGAGCTAAGTCTGTGATTTCTTTATTATATAATTATTATCCAGAAGAAAAACAAAGAGAGGATTCCTACAAAATTGCCAAATATGCTTACGGCAAAGATTATCATTTTGTGGTTAAAGATAAGCTCAAAGAACTTTTTCAATGGATTCACGAAGAAATAGGAGAGGTTGACGGTCGCGTATTTACGGACTCTGCACCAGTTTTAGAAAAAGCTTGGGCTGCTAAAAGTGGTTTAGGTTGGGTGGGTAAAAACTCCAATTTATTAACCAAGCAAGTAGGTTCTTTTTATTTTTTAAGCGAATTGATTTTAGATTTAGAATTAGAGCCTGATGCACCTACAACAGATCATTGTGGCAAATGCACCGCTTGTATAGATGCTTGCCCTACCAAGGCGATTACATCGCCTCAAGTTGTGAATGGGAGTAAATGTATATCCTACGCAACCATAGAATTAAAATCTGAGATACCAGATTTTTTCACAGATAAAATGCAAGATTGGATGTTTGGTTGCGATATTTGTCAAGATGTTTGTCCCTGGAATCGGTTTTCAAAACCACATAGCGAGCCACAATTCAAGCCCCATAAGGCTATCTTAAATTTGAATAGAAACGAATGGCAAGAACTTACACAAGAGTTATTTAACGACATATTTAGAAAATCAGCAGTAAAACGTACAAAATTCGCTGGTCTTAAAAGAAATATAAGTAAAGTGGACAAAAGTTTTGATGGATAAAAGAGTGAAATTTTATTTAATCAGATAGTTTTCATATATTTGCACTGTTTTTAGGGAATAAATCACTAAAAGAGCCTCGCAAGATGCTCTTTTTTTGTTCAAAATGTTCTGAATTATGGATGCATCTAAAGTTAAAAATCTAATAGACGAGGCGATTGCAGAAAATGAAAGTCTATATTTAGTAGATTGGTCTATTTCTACAGGTAATCAAATTCAAGTGTTAATAGATGGAGATAAAGGATTATCCATAGATGAGGTTGTGCGTATTAGCAGACATATTGATCAGAACTTAGACAGAGAAGAAGAGGATTTCTCTCTTACGGTATCATCACCAGGATTAGATAGACCTTTATCAATGCCTAGACAATATCAAAAAAATATTGGTAGACTATTGAAGGTGAAAACGAAAAGTGGTGAGATTAAAGGAGAAATAATTGCAGCTACAAATGATTCTGTAACTTTGCAATGGAAACAAAGAGAACCTAAGCCAGTAGGTAAAGGAAAACATACAGTACAGAAAGAGGAAGAGATTCCTTATAGTGAGATAGAGAAAGCGACCATACATTTAGATATATAAAAAAATTATCATGGATAATTTAGCATTAATAGATTCTTTTGCAGAATTTAAAGAAGAAAAAAACATAGATAGAATCACCCTAATGGCGATTCTAGAAGAAGCATTGAAGACAGTGCTCCGCAAAAAATACGGGTCAGATGATAATTTTGATATTATTGTAAACCCTGACAAAGGTGATTTAGAAATTTGGCACAATCGTGAGGTGGTAGCAGATGGTGAAGTTGAAGATGAAAGTGCGGAGATTTCACTTTCAGATGCTAGACAGATTGAAGAGGATTTTGAAGTGGGGGAAGAGGTTTCCGAACCTGTACTGATCAGTGATTTGGGAAGAAGAGCGGTTTTGACTCTTCGTCAAACATTAATGGGTAAAATCGCTGAGCATGATAATGCCAACCTTTATGAAAAATTTAAAGATTTGGAAGGTGAGTTGGTGAATGGAGAAGTGCATCATATTCGCAGAAGTCACGTCATTGTAGTAGATGATGAACAAAATGAAATGGTTTTACCAAAAGATCAGCAAATTCCAGCCGACTTTTATAGAAAAGGTGAAAACATACGTGCTGTCGTTCATGAAGTAAATTTAAGAGGGAGCAAGCCACAAATCGTGTTGTCTAGAACCTCACCTGTATTTCTTGAAAGATTATTCGAACAGGAAATCCCTGAAATCTATGATGGTTTAATTACCATTAAAAAAGTAGTACGTCTACCAGGAGAAAAATCAAAAGTTGCGGTTGAGTCTTATGATGATAGAATTGATCCAGTTGGAGCATGTGTGGGAATGAGAGGATCTAGAATTCATACAATCGTAAGAGAGTTAAAAAATGAAAATATAGATGTAATCAACTACACTACCAATGAGCAATTGATGGTACAGCGAGCTTTGAGCCCTGCTCACATTTCAAGAATGGAAATTAACGAAGAGGATAATCATATTTCTGTATTTGTCACAGCAGATGAAGTCTCAAAAGCTATCGGAAAAGGAGGGTACAACGTTAGGTTGGCATCTAAATTGTTGGGTAGAGAAATAGATATCTTCAGAGACGCAGCTCATGAAGAGGATGTTGAGCTTAGAGAATTCAGTGACGTATTTGACGATTGGGTAATTAATGCATTCGTTAAAATCGGTTTAGATACTGCAAAAGCTATCCTAGAGCAAGATGTCGCAGATCTTGTAAGTCGTACAGATTTGGAGGAAGAAACGGTTTTAGCAGTGGTTAAAATTTTAAGAGCTGAGCTAGACGAAGAGGAATACGAGAATAATGACATAAAAAGTGAAGAGGAATAATCACTTATATTATTATTTTTAAGAGAAAATTAGCATAATAACATTAAATGTGTAAAGTTATTTTTAACTTTGCATGCCATTATAGAAACAAAGCGCATATATGCCTGCATCTTATAGATTAAATAAAGTCCTAAAGGAATTGAACATCTCAATTGATAGAGCTGTTGATTATTTAGGCGAACAAGGAATTGAAATCGAACGTCGACCGAACACGAAAATTGATGAAAATGTTTATCAAATTCTAGTTAAGAAATTTGATGCTGATCGTCAACAACGTGAAGCTTCGGAAGAAGTCGTGATTAATAAATTTGAAGCGGAGCGCAGAGAGAAACGTGAATCGGAGCGTAAAGCGGCAGAAGAAAAAGCCCGTCAGGAAGAAGCTAGAAAGTTACAAGAGGCGGAGGAAAAAGCTCAAAAGGCTGCTGAGGAAAAGGCTGCTGTAGAAGCTAAAAAACGTAAAGAAGAAGCTGCGAAAGAGGCTAGATTAAAAGCAGAGAAATTAGCGAAAGAGCAAGAGGCTGCTCAAGCCAAAAAAGAAGCAGAGGAAAAAGCGTCGGCAGAGGAAAAGGCATCTGTTGAGAAAACAGAGAATGCTGAAACTGAAGAGGTAGAAGTTTCTGGTAGAAGAAAACTTGCTGGGCTTACTAAGGTAGGTAAGATAGAGTTAGAAGATAAAAAAGAGAAAGAAGTAGAAAAGAAAACAAGCAAGCCTCAGTCTAGTAAAGAAAAGGCATCTCCACAAAAGCAAAGTGAGCCTAAACCTAGTACTCCTAAAGAAGAGAAAAAAACTGAGCAACCAAAAGCTGAACAAGATACCACCAAGGGTCAAGTAAAAACAGAAGAAGCTAAAGGAGAAGAAACGCCAGAAGGAGAAGAGGATGCTAAGATTGAAACCAAATACAAAAAGTTAGATGGTATTACCAAAGTTGGTAAAATTGATTTAACTAAATTTGAAGAGAAAAAGAAATCTTCCGCTAAGAAGAAAGAAGACGACAAGCCTAAACGTAAGCGTAAGAGAATACGTAAGAACGTGAAGTTTGATAAAACCAAACCTGCGCCGAAATCTGGTCCTCGAAAACCTGGAGCTGGTGGACCGAGAGCACCTCGTAAAGACGTTTCTGAACTTACAGAAGAGGAAGTACAAAAGCAAATTAAAGAGACTTTAGAAAAACTTACTAATAAGGGAACTAAGTCTAAAAGTGCGAAGTATCGTAGAGATAAACGTAAAACTCGTCAAGAACAAGAGGAGATAGAACAACAAGAGCAAGAACAAGACACAACATTGAAGGTTACAGAGTTTGTAACCGTTAATGAGTTTGCATCTTTAATGGATGTTTCTGTAATGGATGTGATTGCTTCATGTATGTCTTTAGGTATCATGGTTACCATGAACCAAAGATTGGATGCGAATACAATTGAGTTAGTAGCGGATGAGTTTGGGTTTGATGCAGAATTTACAGATGCTGATTTAGAGGATTCCAGTGATTTTGATATTGAAGATTCAGAAGAGGATTTAGAACCTAGAGCACCAATCGTTACTGTAATGGGTCACGTTGATCATGGTAAAACATCTTTACTTGATTATATAAGGAAGACCAATGTAATTGCTGGAGAGTCTGGTGGTATTACACAACACATGGGTGCATATAGTGTAGAGGTAAAGGAAGGTAAACATATTACATTCTTAGATACTCCGGGTCACGAGGCATTTACAGCTATGCGTGCAAGGGGAGCTAAAGTAACTGACATTGCCATTATCGTTATTGCGGCCGATGATCAAATCATGCCACAGACAGAAGAGGCAATAAGTCATGCTCAAGCGGCTGGTGTACCTATGATATTTGCAATCAATAAGGTAGATAAACCAGCAGCTAATCCAGATAAAGTAAAAGAACAATTAGCTAATAAGAATTTATTGGTAGAAGATTGGGGAGGTAACTTACAGTCAGAAGAAATCTCAGCCAAAACAGGATTAAACATAGAAAGCTTATTAGACAAAGTATTGTTAGAGGCTGAAATGCTTGAACTTAAAGCAAACCCTAATAGAGAAGCTGCGGGTACTATTATAGAAGCATCTTTAGATAAAGGTAGAGGATATGTATCTACATTAGTAGTTCAAAATGGGTCTTTGCGTGTTGGTGATTATATTTTAGCGGGTAGCAATCATGGTAAGGTGAGAGCTATGCTAGATGAAAGAGGTAATCAAGTAAAGGTCGCAGGTCCAGCGTCTCCAGTTACAGTTTTAGGTTTAGACGGAGCACCAACTGCAGGGGATACTTTCAGAGTGTTTGAGGATGAGAGAGAGGCAAAAGATCTAGCAAGTAAACGAGGCCAATTACAAAGAGAGCAAACTATACGTACTCAGAAACATATTACATTAGATGAGATTGGTAGACGTATTGCCTTAGGTGACTTTAAAGAACTTAATATAATCTTGAAAGGTGATGTGGATGGTTCAGTGGAAGCATTGACGGATTCACTTCAAAAATTATCTACTGATGAAATTCATGTGAATATCTTACACAGGGGTGTGGGGCAAATTACAGAGTCAGATGTCTTATTAGCATCTGCATCAGATGCGGTAATCATAGGGTTTAATGTAAGACCAAATGGGACAGCAAGAGACATTGCGGATAAAGAAGAAGTGGAAATCAGAACTTACTCTATTATTTATGATGTTATCAATGACTTGAAAGAGGCGATGGAAGGTATGCTTTCACCAGACTTAAAAGAGGAAATTACAGGTAATGTTGAGGTAAGAGAAACATTCAAAATCTCTAAAGTAGGTACCATTGCAGGTTGTATGGTATTGGATGGTAAAATCTTTAGAAACTCTCAAGTACGTATTATCAGAGATGGTATTGTAATTCATGATGGCGAACTGGCAAGTTTAAAACGTTATAAAGACGACGTGAAGGTTGTAAACAAAGGATATGAATGTGGTTTGAATATCAAGAATTTCAATGATATCAAAGAAGGAGATGTAATTGAAGCATACAGCATTACCGAAGTAAAGAAGAAACTAAAATAGAACATCGATAAACTATATTATAAAAGGTTACATATCTCTGGATATGTAACCTTTTTTATTTATAACCATTTTAAATAATAACTTATATTGTAGGTTTTTCAATTATTGAAATGATAATTGTCATTATTTTTAAAATAACTGTAAGTTTTCTACCCTCATTATAAAATTGATAATTCTAATTATTGCTTTTTAAATATGCACTGTTAATGTCTTGCTAAATATATTAATTAAACGTTATATTAGCGTTAATAACATAAAAACTATAATGTATGAGGACGAACATTAAGTTATTTTGTGCTGCAATGATTTTGGCGGGTACCGTGTTTACATGGGCGCAAGAAAAGAACATTTCAGGACAAGTAACAGATTCGAATGGATTCCCAGTATCAGAGGCATATGTCTATGTAGAGGGAACCGAAAATGGTGTTTACACAGATGCCAATGGTAACTACAGTTTAAGTGTAAATGAAGGTGATACTGTAGCAGTAGAGTTTATTGGATTTGAGACTAAAACTATTGATGTAAGTGATGCTAATAATTATGATGTTAAATTAACTCAGGGAGGTGCAATTGAATTGCAAAGAACTGTTGTTACAGCATTAGGTATTGAGCGTGACGAAAAAGCTTTAGGTTATTCTTCTCAAGAGATTGAGGGAGATATGATTTCTGGGTCAGGTCAGAATAATGCGGTAAGTGCATTGTCTGGTAATGTTGCAGGAGTTCAGGTTGTTGCTCCATCTTCTATGGGTGGATCATCAAGAATTACTATCCGCGGGGTGAATTCCGTTTTGGGTAATAACAAGCCACTTATTGTAATTGATGGTGTTCCATTAGATAACAGTAACTA
>JBPCUN010000150.1:0-33311 GCA_051011115.1 Weeksellaceae bacterium | reverse complement strand
CCCTATATAAATACCTAAGCTCAAAGGTTTAAAAGCGAATAATTAACTTAGAAAGTACATTTATTCCAGATTTCCCACGCTGCATCTGCTTGTAACTGCAACATTTCTAGACCATTTTTTATGGTTGCTCCTTGCTGCTTTGCTTTATTTAATAAGGTTGTTTCTTCTGGGTTATAGATTAAATCATATACTAAATGCGCTGAGGTAAGATATTTTACATTTATCGTAGGCATTTGGTGTATGTGTGGAAAAGTGCCGAGCGGCGTGGTATTGATGATGATCTGATGGTCTTGAATTATTTTTTCGTTCAAATCATTATAAGTATAATCTCCTTTCTCTCTATTTCTAGAAACCATGTGATATGGAATATTTAACTTATCTATTGCATATTGAATTGCTTTATTCGCGCCACCTGTACCTAGAATCAATGCCTGCTTGTGATGTTCTTTTATCAAGGGTTTGATGGATTTTGAGAAACCTATATAATCTGTATTGTGCCCTACTTTTTTATTTCCTTTTATATCTATGGTATTTACTGCTCCAATGGCCTGAGCGGCAGGGGATAGTTGATCTAAATAAGATAGGATTTCTTGTTTGTAGGGTATAGTCACATTTAATCCTAAAAGATGAGGTGTTTCAAAAACTTTTAAAACATCTTCTATGCGAGATAGATCAAAAAGTTCATAAGAAATATGTTCAAGACCCAACAGGTTAAACTTTTCTTTAAAATAGCTTGGAGAAAATGAATATTGAATATTTCGACCAACAAGACCTAATTTCTTAGAGCTTAAGTTTCCCTCTTTTTTCATAATAATCAATGATTAATATTGTGAGAATCCCTAAAATAATGCAGAATACTTGTAATGGGAAATGCCAAGTATTAACATCTGGTATATAACGTGTATATCCTATCAATTGTCCTGTTATGCTTACGTCTTCTGTTTTCCATGGCCAAGCAGCCCCAAGTGAACCAATTATAAACCCCATTAATAAGGCAATCACAAAATCATTAAAATTGCGTAAAAGATATCCCATAATTTTAGAAAATGTCACCATCCCAAAGAGGGAGCCAGCGGCAAAAATACCCACAATATATAGCATATGAATTCTTTCTGCCTTTTCAATAGCATTCGCGGTTCCTAGCATGGCAAAATCTCCTTTGAATACAGCTACAAGCGTAAAGAATAAGTTATTCACCGCGTCTACCAATAATAAATTATAGTTTCCTATAATGATAAGCATAAAAGATCCAGAAAACCCTGGTAACGTCATACCTGTCACACTAATAAGGCCACAGAAAAAGATGAACGCCAAATTATCATTAGGTGCCATGGGTTCTAAGAAAGAGATATATAATCCAATACTAGCGCCTATAAATATTCCAATATAGGACATGTAATTCCAATGTGTAATTTTATGTGAAACGTAGTAGATAGAACCTATAATGAGTCCAAAAAAATAGCTCCAAACCTCGATTTCAAGTCCTAGACCATTCTCTATAGGAGCGCGGATGAGCCAATCTATTAATAACGATATAGAAAAGAAAGCTGATACAGACCCAAAGTTAATCGCAAATAAAAATTTGAAATTTATGTATTCAAAAAACTTTTTAAATCTTCCATCTAAAAGAAGCTTCAAGGAGTTGACATTTACGCGTTGAAATGAAAATATCATTTCTTTGTAAAAACCAGAAACTAAAGCCATCATTCCACCAGATACTCCAGGAATTTTATTGGCTGTCCCCATTAATAATCCCTTAAAGAATAACACTAAATAATCTATGAAGCTTCTTTTATACATGCTTGCTTTTGGCTACAAATTCAATAACGAAGATTAATGAGAACCCAAGAACTCCAAATATGATACCATATATAACGTTGGGATCTGCATTATTATTAATCGCTTGATATGTGCTCGGTAGAATATTGTGTTCAATGTAAGGTTTCAGGCTTTCAAAGGCTTCCGTAGATGCATTTTTCACGTAGGCAGAGATGGATTGATAACCACCTAATACCTCCTCTGCAGATTTGATTCCTTGTTCTTTCACATATATCAATTCATCTGATTTCCATGGCCAAATTTTCCATAAAGACCCAATGAGAAAACCTGTTAATGTTGCGATAAGCGTATTAGGGTAATTTTTAAGTAAATATTTTAAAAATTTAGAAAAACTCAATAAACCTATTACTGCTCCTGCACCTACGGTGGCTATAATGGTTAAATTTCTATTTCCAATAGCCGTAATAATAGTACTATATGCTCCTAAAAGTAAAAGGATAAAGCTTCCAGAAATTCCAGGTAATATCATGGCGCAAGCTGCAATGCTACCAGCCAAGAATAAAAATAAATAGGAAGTATTGGCTCCTAATGGTGGTGTGATTGAAAGCCATAATACCAAAGCTGTTCCTAAAATTAGTCCTAAGAAAGTCCCAATGTGCCAACTTTTTATCTGTTTACCTACATACCATATACTCGCAATGATTAATCCTAGAAAAAAACACCATAATTGGATAGGGTAGTAGTGCATGGCATAGGTAAGGACTTTTGCTAATGATAAGATACTTATAGCTACGCCAGAAAGTAATGCGACTAAAAAATTTCCATTTACTTTATGCCAAACTTCTTTGATTCCATGGTTTTTGAAATCTGAGATTAACGAAGGTTTAATAGAAGATATACTTTCTAACAATTCCTCATATATACCAGCGATAAAGGCAATAGTACCGCCAGAGACACCAGGTACTACATCTGCCGCTCCCATTCCCATTCCTTTGAGAAATATTAAAAAATAATCTTTTGGCGTTCGCATAGCTTAAAAATTTTTGCAAAAATAGCGGTTATAAAATCAAGGCGAAATAATTACTGTGAAGAATTTCTTAATCTTTTAGCTCAATTTCATAAAGATGATTCCAATTTTTACCAGTAATCAGCATATGGTCGTTCGGTAAAAATGTAATTCCATTTAAAACCATTTTAGCGTTCTGCATATTCTTATTGGAAAGTGCATTGAATCTATAAGGAAAACATCCCTTTTCGCTTGTGGCAGTGATTTCAATTATATGATTTCCCTTATCAAGGAGAGATGAATTTATGATAAAATTTTAAGTGCTATTTCATTAACTTGAATAGTGCTTATATCATTTAATTGTAAAATGATATAACTTCATTCTCTAATCTAAACGTTTAATATCTGCTCCTAAAGCTCTTAAACGCTCATCTATATTTTCGTAGCCACGATCAATCTGTTCTATGTTATGAATGATACTTGTACCTTTTGCAGATAAGGCAGCAATTAATAAAGCAACTCCCGCTCGTATATCTGGAGAAGTCATTGTTGTTGCGCGTAAAGGAATCTCTTGGTTTAATCCAATTACAGTAGCACGATGGGGATCACATAAAATAATTTGAGCTCCCATATCAATAATTTTATCCACGAAAAAAAGACGGCTTTCAAACATTTTTTGATGAATTAGTACACTTCCTTTTGCTTGAGTTGCTACCACCAAAATAATACTCAACAAATCTGGGGTAAAACCAGGCCAAGGGGCATCAGAAACTGTTAAGATGGAACCATCAATAAATGACTGAATCGTATAATTTTCTTGTGCGGGAATATAAATATCGTCATTGACTTTTTCTAATTGAATCCCCATTCGTCTAAAAACATTCGGAATAATTCCTAGGTGTTCCCATTCTACATTTTTAATGGTGATTTCTGATTTGGTCATGGCGGCCATACCAATCCACGATCCAATTTCAATCATATCTGGAAGTAAAGTGTGCTCAGTTCCTCCCAATTTATCTACGCCACTTATGGTAAGCAAATTAGAACCAATGCCTTCTATTTTAGCACCCATTTTGACGAGCATCTTACACAATTGTTGTAGGTATGGTTCACAAGCTGCATTGTATATTTGTGTAACACCTTCTGCCAAGACTGCCGCCATCAAAATATTAGCCGTACCTGTTACAGAGGCTTCTTCTAACAGCATGTAAGCACCTTTTAACTTTTTACCTTCTGGGATTTCTACCCCATAAAATTTTTCCTCTGGTGTGTATCTAAATTCTGCTCCTAATTTTTGAAAACCTTCAAAATGAGTGTCTAACCTTCTGCGTCCAATTTTATCACCACCTGGTTTGGGCATGTAGGCAAATCCAAATCTTGCTAAGAATGGTCCCATGAGCATTACAGATCCACGTAGCGTAGCTCCATCTTTACGGAAATCACTTGTTTTAAGGTAATCTATATTTACGTCATCAGCTTGAAACGTGAAATCACCTTTTCCATTGCGTGTAATCTTTACGTGCAGGCTCTCTAAAATTTCTATCAAACGATTAACATCACGTATATCGGGTAGATTTTTTACTCGAACTGGTTCATTCGTTAATAAGGTGGCACACAGAATTTGCAAGGCTTCGTTCTTAGCCCCTTGAGGTGTAATTTCACCTTGAAGCTGGATTCCACCTTTAATTTCAAATCTTGACATAAAATATAGATATTCTAATTATTTTCTTCTAGAAGAACGACGTTTTTTAGTATAATTCTTGTGATTACGGTTATTAGATCTACCACCAATTTTTAAATCTTTTTTAGAAGATAGGTTAATGAATTCATCCATATTAGAAATATCGATTTCGCCATCCGACATGTCTTTTAACTGGTTAAATATAACCTGATCATCTACCGTATCTTTATTCCAAAGTAAATAACTCTTTTTCATTTGATTGGCTATCGCCTTGATCAAACCTGCTTTTTTATCTCCTTCTTCCCACTCTTTAGCTACATCAATCATGCGTTGAATGTTTTTACCATAATAACGATACTTGTTATTATTGCTTGGGTAGGCGATATGTTTTGGCTTACTATTAAAATCTTCTGATGTAGGAATAGGGTAAGGTGAATCTACGTCTAAATCAAAATCAGACATAATAAATAATTGGTCCCATAACTTGTGTTTAAAATCAGGAACATCCCTTAAATGAGGGTTTACATTTCCCATCACTTCTATGATGGCTTCTGCAAAATCATTTCTTTCTTGTTTGTCTTCTATCGTCTTACAATGATTAATCATTTCTTGAATATGTCTTCCATATTCAGGAATGATTAATGGTTCTCTAACTGTATTATATTCCATTTATATTTGTAATAAAGTATTTTGGAATTAAGGTATTCCGCCGTAAAAATACTCAAATGATTACATAAATTAAAACCATTTGCAAGTTTCTTTTGAATATTTAAAGTTTTAATTACAATAAATCACTTCAAAATTCAAGCATATATTGCATCTTTGTAACTCAATTTATATATTTTTTTATTTAAGATACATCCATAATCTATGAAAAAACTTATTCTTGTGCGGCACGCAAAATCTGATTGGAGTAACGGCTTAATGGATAAAGATAGACCTCTTAAAAGTAGAGGTATTACCAGAGCCATGTACCATGCAGGTTTGTTGTTAGATCATCTAGATTACGTACCAGAATACTGGGCAAGTAGCTATGCCACAAGAGCTTTGCATACCGCTACTATCTTTGCAAATAAGTTTGATCATATCAATAATCTTAAAATACATAAGGAATTATATACTTTTTCTTCAGAGGATTTAGAATCGTATATTACTACAATCCCTAATGTAATAGACTCTGCCATACTATTTGGTCATAATGAAGCTTTGATAGATGTAATCAATTCTCTTACTAGTGCTGGATTAGAAGAATTTAAAACGGCTTCTTGTGCTATAATTACCTTTAATCAAAACAGGTGGGAGGAAGTAGGTAATGGAAAGTTAATTTCAATTATATCTCAAAATAAAATCCAATAATTATGTCTAATTATAAATATATTAATAGAGAAATAACTTGGCTTAAATTTAATGCTAGGGTTTTACAAGAAGCTGCAGATACCTCTGTTCCACTTTTAGAAAGACTACGTTTTCTAGGGATATATTCTAACAATCTAGACGAGTTTTATAAGGTGAGATATGCAACTGTATTGCGTGCGCTAGAAATGGATTCTACTGCTTATAATAATATCATTGAAGGACAATCACTTAAAGAGTTATTGTATGAGATTCGGCGTACAGTAAGTGATCAACAAAGCATGTATGATGATACCTATGAAGAGATATTAAAAGAGCTTGAGAAGGAAAATATATATTTTGTAGACGAAGAAGAAATTAATGCAGAACACGCATCCTTTATTAAGAGTTTCTATAAGAATAAATTAAGCCATACCGTCGCTGTGTATCTATGGGATGAGGATAATGAATGGTATCCATCTTTACGGGAAGATGCTTATTACATGGCCATTAAAATGACTAAACATCTAGAAAAACCAGAACAAAAGAAACAAATTTTTAGCTTTTGGTTTAATAAAGATAAAGAAGTTGCTCCTAGACAAGAAATTTCATATGCTATTGTAGAGGTTCCCACCCATTTATTCTCTCGTTTTGTGGTATTGCCGTCAATAGATGGGAAAACTTACTTTATGATGTTAGAGGATGTGGTTCGCTATAATTTAAACGAAATTTTTGAAATTTTTGATTACGATCATATAGAATCTCATGCCATCAAATCTTCTAAAGATGCAGAGTTAGACTTGGATCAAGATGTGCAAAAGAGTTTTTTGGATAGAATGTCTAAAAGTCTTGAGGGTAGAAGGAGTGGTGAACCTGTGCGTTTGGTTTATGATAAAGAGATGGCTCCAGATACATTGGAATATATTAAAACCATTTTAAAATTAAATAAATATGATAGTGTTTCTCCTGGCGGAAAATATCATATGAAACGTGATTTTATCGGATTTCCAGATTTAGGTAGAGAGGATTTAAATTACAAAAAAATTAAACCTCTTGTTCCTCCAGCTTTACAGAATGTGAAAAGCTATATAAATGCGGTAGAAAAGAGAGATCACATGCTCTATGCACCTTATGAAGACTACTCGGTTTTCTTGAAATTTCTGAGAGAATGTGCTATAGATCCACGCGTTAAATCCTTAAAAATCACTGTTTATAGAGTAGCTTCGCAATCACAGATTATGAGTGCGTTGGTGAATGCAGCTAGAAATGGTAAAAAGGTTACCGCATTGCTTGAGTTAAGAGCGAGATTTGATGAGGCCAATAACATTAATTGGTCCAAGATTTTGCAAGATGAAGGAGTGAATGTAATATTAGGTGTTGCAGACCTCAAAGTCCATTCTAAGATTGGAGTTATTGGCTATGAGAAAGATGGAGAGGACAAGAAAATTGCTTTTGTATCTACAGGGAATTTTCATGAGAAGACTGCGAGAATCTATACAGATTTCACATTAATGACAGCTAACAGAGAAATTGCAGATGACATTGATGATGTGTTTGAATTCTTTAAGGCTAATTATAAAATTAAAGAATTAAAACACTTGATTATATCTCCATTTGAGACGAGAAAAAAATTATATAAACTAATTGATAATGAGATAGAGAATCATCGAAAAGGGTTACCTGCTCAAATCAACATTAAAGTGAATAGCTTATCTGATAAAGGAATTATAGATAAATTATATGAAGCAAGTGCAGTGGGTGTAGAGGTGCGATTAGTAATTCGTGGTATTTGTTGTCTAATCCCCAGAAAACCTGGTTTAAGCGAAAGTATAAATGCCATAAGTGTGATTGATAAATTCTTAGAACACCCACGTATTTATTGGTTCAAAAACGCTGGAGATGATCAAGTTTATATCTCATCGGCAGATTTAATGCCTAGGAATATAGATCATAGAGTAGAGGTGAGCTGTCCAATCTATAATCCTATTTTAAAAGGAGAAATTATGGATACGTTCAATTTAAGTTATACCGATAATGTAAAAGGAAGATTACAAACTTCTGATTCTAGAGAACCATATCAACACAATAATCTACCTCCAAATCGCTCTCAATTTACAATTTACGAATACTATCAAAATAAAAATAAATGATGAAGCTGACAAAATTAGCGGCTATTGATGTAGGATCCAATGCGATGAGGCTATTAGTGAATACCATATATGACGATGGAGAGCAAATTACTTTTAATAAAACCAGTTTAGTAAGAGCACCAATTAGGCTAGGTAGAGAGGCGTTTACAGATCAGACCATATCCAAGGATAATCAAAAAAGGATGATTAAAGCTATGAAAGCTTTTCGTCTTTTGATGGATGTGCATGGTGTGCAGGACTATAGTGCGTATGCTACTTCTGCCATGCGCGAAGTGAAAGATTCTGCTAAGATGATTAGTAAAATTAAAGATAAAGCTGGGATTGACCTTGAAATCATTGATGGACATAAAGAAGGGAATATTATTTTCGAAACTGAGCTAAAAGCTTATGTGAAAGATGAGAATAATTATTTATATGTAGATGTAGGGGGAGGTTCTACAGAGTGTACTTTATTAGCCAATAAAAAAGTTATTACCACAAAATCCTTTAAGGTAGGTACTGTAAGATGGCTAGAAGGTAAGGTAGGAGAAGATTACTTAAAAAAGGAAGTAAAGCCATGGATTGTAGAGAATTGTAAAGGTTATGATAATATAGAGTTGATTGGTTCAGGTGGTAATATTAACCACATATATAAGCAGTCTGATGTAAAAAAAGGTAGACCCTTATCTAATAGATATTTAAATAAACAGCGTAAGATAATTTCTGCCTTGTCTTTTGAGGATCGATTAACAATCTATAATATGAAGGAGGATAGAGCCGATGTGATTGTACCTGCGCTAGAAATATATTGTTCTATCTTATCTTATGCGAAAGCTAGAAAAATCCATGTTCCTAAGATAGGATTAGCTGATGGCATGATTCAATATATGTATCATCATAATAAATACTAATTATTTGATCAAATGAATTCTTTGGATTCATCTTTGTAGCATTATTCTTAAAATGATAGATATGCAAGATTTTAAAGACAAAGTAGTTTATATCACAGGAGGTACCAAAGGGATTGGATTTGGTGTAGCTAAATTTTTATTATCTAAAGGAATGCGTGTTGCGATTTCTGGTAGGGATTTAGAAACGGCGCAAAAAGCTGCTAAGGAACTATCTGATGATGAGACAAGGGTTTTGGGGTTATCTTCTGATGTGTCTGCTCTCTCTGATGAAAATAAAGCGAATGAAAAGATTATTGAAAAATTTGGTCAATTAGATGTAGTTCTAGCAAATGCTGGAGTAGGCCATTTTGCACCAGTGTATGAATTAGAAGATAAGGATTGGCATCAAATGATTGATACTAATTTAACTGGCTGTTTTCATACTTTAAAAGCTAATTTTGAAAGTTTAAAAAAATCAGAAGGATATTATATCACGTTAGCGAGTCTCGCGGGAACTAATTTCTTTGCCAATGGTGCTGGGTACAATGCTTCCAAATTTGGCGTCGTTGGTTTTACACAAGCCGCGATGTTAGATTTGAGACCATTTAATATCAAGGTTTCTACCATTATGCCAGGTTCTGTGAAATCTCATTTTAACGATCATGACCCTAGCGAAGATGATAATTGGAAGATTCAACCAGAGGATATTGGACAAATTGTATGGGACTTATTAAATGTACATCCAAGAACTTTACCTAGTAAAATTGAAGTTAGACCTACTCGTCCAGACTTAAAGAAAAAATAGTCTACAATCAATTAGCAACACATTAATTCAGATTCCGTTACACAGAAAGTAACGGAATTTTCTATTGGACTGAATTTTCTTTACAGTAATTCTTTTTATAAATTTCAAAATAAGATAAAAGGTCTTTCTCAATACTACTAGGCATCCTTCTATGTACTTCTCCTATTTCTTCTAACGCTGGAAGTTCTTTTATATCTTTAGTTTTTAAAGTTTGGATACTTTCTATTAACAAATCAATTTCTATGCGGTATTGTCTGTATGCAATGGCATGAAATGTATCCTGTTCAAATATCGGAACTTCCACACGATTTATTAATTTACCTGCATCTGCTCTAGCGTTTACGATGTGAGATGTTACGCCAATCTTTTTCTGATAATAAATGGCCCATTTCAAGGCATCAAGTCCTCTCACATCTGGAAGATAAGCAGGATGAGAATTAATGATCGGAAATTCGTTCACTACATTTTCTGGCAAAATTCCAGCACCTGCAATAAGTGTTGCTGTTGGATTGATTTCAGATAATATCTTGCTCAAATTATCTTTTTCTACTTTTCTATAGCTAAAACCAAAGTTATGAGCTAAATCTTCAGGGAAAACTGGATAGGCATCACTGGGACGATGTTTATAGATGGGTTGATGTCGTTTCTCTCTTAAAACAAAAGGCAGTGCTAATAACGTAACTTCACTATCGTACAAGGCTTTGAGACCGAAAACTACATCTTGAGTTTTACGATGAGGGTAATCATAAGTAATTACAGCAATAGAATCTTTCATCATATTTATTGTCCTAAAACAACAGTAGAATGGGGTGGAATTTCAACTGCTTTTTCTGTAACTTTATATTTCGGATTTGGTAATAGAGATTTTTCTAAATTTAATCCTGTTAAGGATATTTTAGATACATACTTAGGATGACTAGAATAGTTTTGCAGCACGGCCAGATGTTTATCATCCTTAGAAATTATAAAATTTAATGATTCATTTTCCGTACTTAATATTTCATATTCAGCATATTTATTATTCCATAAAACCTCATGAGTCTTTAATATATTATTCAAGCTTTGATAAAAAGAAGTGTGTTTATAGTCTCCCCAATCAATAGTATCTTTCTCAAAAAATTCTATCTTTTTATTTAAGCCAGATTCTTGTCCATTATAAATTAAAGGCATACCTCCCATAAAATAAGTCAAGGCTTGATAGTTTTTGATATTTGATCCAAATTTATCTCTTTCAACATAGTTCCAAGAATTTTCATCATGATTGGTAGTGAAATACATAATTACATTACCTTCATCATACTTTTGATGAATGCTATTCAGGTAATTAGGAATAGCGCTTAAAGACTTATTACTATCAGCAATATCTATAATCATATCTTTAAATGCCCAACCATAAGTCATGTCAAAAGCTTGATAAAGCTCTGGATTAGCTCCTTCTGCTAACATAAATAATGGCTTATGCTCTTCTAACTTCTTACGTGTATCTACCCAGAAATCTAACGGTACATATTCCGCGATATCACAACGGAATCCATCTATATTGGTTTCTATAATCCAGTATGCCATGGCATCTTGCATAGCTTCTCGCATATGTGGATTGTCATAATTGAGGTCTGCTACATCTGTCCACTCCGTGTCTGGCGTAGGGATGGGGGCATTCCCAAGACTATCTTTGGTGTAGAATTCTAAATTTTCTTTTACCCATACATGATCGGGAGAAGTGTGATTGGCTACCCAATCAATTATAACTTTTAATCCTAATTTATGTGCTTGGTCTACTAAAGTTTTAAAGTCATCTAATTTTCCGAACTCTGGATTTACAGCTTTATAATCCTTAATCGCATAATAACTGCCCAACGTACCTTTTCTATTTTTTTTACCGATGGGCTGTATCGGCATTAGCCAAATTATATCTACGCCAAGATTTTTAATTCTTTCTAAATCCTTGGTCACAGCATCAAAAGTTCCTTCTTCAGAAAACTGTCTTATATTCACCTCATAAATCACAGCATTCTTGGACCATGCTGTATGTTTCTTGATGGTTTCTTTTTGATCTTCTTCTTTAGTAGCAATATTAGTAAGGGAGTCGGTAATTAAATCTCGTTGATTATTAGGGGTGTTTTTTTCGTTTTTGCAACTCATGATAAAAAATAAACAGAGTAGAAGAGACTTGTGGTACATTGTGGATATAGGATTTGCAAACAAATATAATGTTTCGGCTTTGTGATAACAAGTATAATTATAAAATTAAGCTAATTTTTAACGTAAAGATTATCTACTATCTATTTTTGTAGTTTATATTAAATCGTTACTCTTCTTCAGTGTAAGAGGGCTCCGACTTATCAATCAAACCTTCTGGCATTTGCTTTTTATTTTTGATTCCAAGTTCTTTTAATTTATGTGCTTGGATCACAAGGTTATTTCTACCAGTAGAAAGTTGTTTGTAAGCAGTTTCATATGAATTTTGGGCCTTATTTATATGTTTTCCAACCTCTTCTAGATTTTGAACAAAGCCTACAAATTTATCATAGAGTTGAGCTCCTTTCTGTGCGATTTGCATGGCATTTTTATTTTGATAGTCTCGTTTCCATAAATCTGCTAAAAGTTTGAGTGAGGTGATCAAATTACTTGGATTTAATAATAAAACCCTTTTCTCATAGGCATATTCCCACAGGTTAGAATCGGCCTGCATGGCTGCGATATAGGCGGATTCACTTGGGATAAACATCATTACAAAGTCCAAAGTTTTATCATAATCATCATAGGCCTTTTGGGATAGTTGTTGAATATGATTTTTAATAGATTTTAGATGCTGTGATATTTTAATCTGATAAATTTCCTCATCTGTTTCATCCACACTGTCTAGGAAATCCTTTAAAGAAACTTTAGAATCAATGATTACATTTCTGTGATCTGGATATTTAACGATAGCATCGGGTCGCATTTTTTTGCCAGAAAACTCAGAATACAGGGCTTTGTTATTTTCATCTTTTAATTGATATTCCATAAAATATTCTCTACCCTTTACTAGGCCTGATTTTTCTAAAATACTTTCTAGAATCATTTCACCCCAATTCCCTTGTGTCTTACTCTCAGACTTTAAGGCACGTGTCAATTTTTTAGCATCATCGGAAATCTGTTGATTTAATAATGCTAGTTCTTTCACTTTTTCTCCTAACGAAAATCGTTGTTTACTTTCTTTATCATAAGTTTCGTTGACCGTTTTCTTTAGCTCATCTATTCTTTGCTGAAAAGGTTTTAATATTTGATCTAAATTTTCTTTGTTTTGCAATGTAAAACGGGTAGATTTTTCTTCTAAAATTTTATTAGCTAAATTTTCAAACTCCGTTTTTAATCGATGATTTAATTCTTCTTTTTCTATTTTTTCTTCTTTTAAGCGATTGTGCAATATTCGATTTTCTAGTTCTTGATTAGATAACTTGGTATTGACGTCATTGTATTGATATTCCGTATTTACAATCTTATTATTTAAGTCTTTGATTGTAGCGTGGAGCTGTATATTATCCTGCGTTAAATGCTCTATATGAACTTCTGCAGTATTTAATTCAATAGATAAATCATTATTAGACTGAATTAATTGTTCATTTTCCCCTTTCAATAGTTTATTTAACTCTCTTTCTTTGTCTAAATTTTTAGATGTTTCTGCTAAAGCACGGCTATGATGACGCATAGAAATTAGGCATAGTGCAACGAGCAATACAATGAAAATCAATCCAATAATCATTACATAGGTAATTGTTAAATTCATATTCGGCACAAAAGTTGTTAAAATTGGTTAAAGACGTTTAAAATTAAACAATATATATGGATACAATATCAATCATCATGGCTTTTTTCTTGGGCATAGGATTATCTGCCTCTGCTGGGTTTAGAGTCTTTTTGCCTTTATTTATTTTAAGTTTAGCTGCAAAATTTGGATTTGACTTAAGCGATGAATGGGCTTGGGTAGGAAGCTGGACAGCTATCATAACTTTAGGAGTTGCTACCCTTATAGAAATTATAGCCTATTATATTCCATGGGTAGATAATATATTAGATACGATTGCGATCCCGCTAGCGGGTATTGCTGGTACGATGCTTATGGCCTTGTCTTTAGGAAACATGGATTCCGAAGTGATACAATGGGGATTAGCGATAATTGCAGGGGGTGGTACAGCAGCTACTGTAAAAGGAAGTTCGGCAGGTACCAGAATGGCATCAACGGCAACCACGGGTGGCGCAGGAAATTTTCTAGTCTCAACCACTGAGACAGCCGCTGCAGGTATTTTAACGGCAACTTCGTTAATCTGGGCACCGTTAGCTTTCATCTTAGTGCTAGTCGTATTTTACTATATCTACAAAGGATATAAATATTTGCGCAATGTGAAAATTGGTAAGCGTGATAGTAGTTTAAGAGGATAACTTTTAAGCAACAAATTTAAAACACCCCATTAATTTAAATACAAAAAGCCGTTTCAACAATTTGAAACGGCTTTCTTATGATTTTTATGTAAAATTATTTCTTACCGAAGAAACCTCCTAAAAGTTTTCCTCCTAAATCCATTGCTTCTCCCATTAAGCTACCATCACCATCTTGATCCAACATTCTCTCGATCATGCTCATCTCTGATTGGTTGGTTTGTTTCATTCCACCTAATAAGCTACCTAATAAGTTAGGAACATCTTGAGCACCCATATTGTTTTGTGCTTTTTGCTTTCCTAAATATCCCATTACGATAGGAGCAAGGGTAGCCAAGATTTGCATCACTTTTCCTGTAGAAAGACCAGTACTTTGACCTATATTTTGAGCCACATTATTTTGCTTATTTCCAAAAACGTGACCTAAGATGCCTAAACCTTCTGCCATATTTGGACTATCTAGAATAGAAGAAACATTAGAGATGTCTCTATTTTGATGTTCTGATAAAGCGTTAGCTAAACTTTCAGCTTGTTTAGGATCAGAAGATACATTTTTATTCATTTGACTCAATAAAAATGGTAACGCCAAGGAGATAGCGGAAGAAACCTTAGAATCTTCTACACCAATTTGTTGACTTAAACCATTAACTAATTGATTTCCTATAGCACCTTGTACTAAATCTGATAAATTCATATAATTGATTATTTATTTATAATTAACTTCTGACTCTATTACGTCCATATTTGTGGCGTCTAATAGAACCTTAACTTTTGCATTAAATATTTTATTTTCATAACACCTTCCTGTGAAATCCACATCGGCAGTGATTCCTTCATCTGTCAGCCTATATTGCCTTTTACCATATTGCACATTATAACTTTGTGGGCAAATGGTTAACAAACGTTCATCAAGAATTGGTTTTACAAAGGTTTGGAAGACTTTAGCCTTGATATGCTTACCTTCTATGCTACGAAATCCTGGGAATTTTTCTGTAAGCCTATCTCGTTTTACTTTATAAAAAGGATTGATAATGGTAAAATTGTTTTGTTTTACCAATAGTCCAAAATAGATATATTCTAAATCTTCGTTTACGATATACCAATCTTTTTTATAACTAGCCTCTAATTCACTTTCCATACGTCTATCAAAAAATGTTTTGGTAGATTTGGTCTGCGCTCTATCTAAAAACATACCACGCTCTGCATCTTGTAGTGCGATGTAGCCACCTTTATTACAAGAGGTAAGGGTAAGTATAAAAATTAAAAAAATTGCAAAAATTCTCATATAAGGATTATGCATTTTCTAAAATAAATTGATCTACTTGGTCTAGAAAGTCTTTTTCAAAAGCATTAATCTCGCTATCGCTTTCAGCCAAATCATGTAGAATAGTTTTAAAATATAATAACTTTTCTGACGAGATATTTTTAACAGCTTCTAGCGCATCTGATTTTTTAAAACTATCTAATTTATCTAAAAACCCATTATCCCAATCAAATTCTTCTACTATAGCCTCCAAATACTGTACTTCTTTAGCATTAATATCGTTGTCTGCTTTGATCAAAGTATCCATAGCTTTTAGTATGGTTACTTTTTCTTGCTCTGTAAACTTCATCATTATTGTTGTAAAATAGATATCAAAAATATAAAAATTATATCATTTATTATTTTTTAATCTGCTTATTTAAATTTTTACTTAATTTTGTCTAGATAAATACTTCATAACTAACATATTAAATTGATGAAAAAGGTTCTATTTTTCTTACTCTTATTAGTTGTCGCTCTGGCTGTTGTACCCTTATTTTTACCTAAAACCATGTATGTGGAAGAGGAATATGTGTATGATGCAGATGTGAGCGATATCTTTGAACAGTTTTATGATATGCAGAAATATACCCGTTTTGATCCGTGGGTGAGAGAAGATAGTTTGGTTAAAATTACCTATTCATCGCCAAGTTCTGGTCCTAACGCGTATTACAATTGGGAGAGTGAAGTTCAAGATTTGGGAAGTGGTAAAATGCAAATAGTTGACTCTAGGTTAGAGGAATTTATTTCCTATGATATTACTTATGATCAGATGGAAGGTAATACCGCAGATATTATTTTTCATAAGTTGGATGATAATAAAACCAGAGTGATTTGGTCTTTTGAGAGTGCAGAAGCTGATTATCCATTTCAGGTTTTTAATTGGATTATGAAAAGTTCTGTACAGGATAAAATTCATCAAGGTCTAGTTAACTTGGATACTTTATTAAAAGAAAATCAAAATAGCGAAAATAAAGATCCTTATACCATCAAAAATGTAATCGATAAGAGACTTTTTGGCGTGTTGCAATCTACTTCGATTGATGATGAAGAAATATTCACAGCCAAAGATGAAACGCTTGGTTTTGTGAGAAGTTATTTGATTGACGCACAGAAATTAGAAGAGAAAAACATTGGTAATCCAGTCGTTTATTGGAAAATGTATGATTTAGAGAGCCAAAAAGCTATGTTTTACTGTGGCTATTTTATCCAAAAAGATGTTCCTGAAGTAGATGGAATGGAATACATAGAATTGAAAGGAGGTAGAGTAATCAATGCTGTGCATAATGGTAGCTACAGAAATTTGCCCAATACTTATGAGGCTATTAAAAGGTATGGAGAATCTAAAGGCCTGGAACTATCACCAGAATGGTACAATGTATATTTGAATAGTCCAGATCATGTGAAAACAGAATCTGAGTTAAGAACAGAGGTAAATATTCCTATTATAGAATGATTTGATAAATTTTTATGATATTTTAGGGATAGGTAGAGATGCGGATATATCTGAGATTAAAGGCGCTTATCGCAAGCTTTCTAAGAAATTTCATCCAGATTTAAATCCAAATGATTCATATTTTGAGCGAATGTTTCTGCGCATTCAAGAAGCTTATGAAATATTGTCGAATGATGAAAAAAGAGAGGTTTATAATCATTTATTAGATCAGGAGTTCAATCAAACTGTGGTAAATATTCCACAAGCTTCTGCTAAACCAGAGATTTTAAATTTTTCTGTAGATAAAATGCTGATTCAAGAAGGTGAAGTTTTCACAGTAACTTGGGAAGTTAAAAATGCCAATAGCGTAGAAATAAAACCATTTGGATCATTCAAACCTGAAGGTATAGAGCACTTTAAATTCAATCATTTAAAGACAGAAACTTTGAATATTATATTGATTGCAAGAGATCAAGAAACGGGAGCTTCTGTTAGGGATAACTTAACCTTAGAAAATGCTTCTTATCACTATAGTTGGTGGAGAGAAATTTGGGTAAATCAAAGCAAAAGTATTTTGATTATGAGAATAATTATTTTAATAATGATTATTGCGTTTCTTTTAGCCATTATATTCATTGGGATTGAAGTAAATGAACCAGAAATCCCAAAAATTTCAATTGAAAAGCCTAAAAGCTATTAAACCTTTAGGCTTCAAATTCTAAGTAATAATCAATTTACTTTAATTATTCTCCCCAGATATCATACAACGTATAAGGCGAAGGCTCATCGGTGAAGAAATTCCCATCTACAAAACGTAAATTCCTGTTTAATTGGTTAATTTCTTCCATTTGATCATGATTCAACTTCACATCCAGAGCTTTTAAATTTTCTTCTTGTCTATCGCTATGTACAGATTTAGGAATTACAATAATCCCACGCTGCAGTTGCCAAGCCAATAATACTTGTGCAGGTGTAGCTTCTGATTCTCTGGCAATTTTTTGAATTGTTTCGTGGTCAAATAAATTAACGATATCTCTTTTTTTCATTTCATCTGTAGTGCCACCACCAGAACCAATAGGTTTATATCCAGTTAAGAAGTAGCCAGTGCTATCTGCATGTTCTTTAATTTTTTCTTGAGATAAATAAGGATGAATCTCAATTTGATTCACTTCTGGAACTTCTTGCGTTTCATGAATAATTTGTTCTATCTGATGCGTGTTAAAATTAGAAACTCCTATATGTTTTGCAAGACCTTTCTTTTTCACCTCAATCATTCCAGACCAAGTTTCACCTAGCGACACTTCACCGGGCTTATAAAACTCATTGGCATGCGCGGGCTGTTCATGCTCATGTTTGAATGCAATAGGCCAGTGGATTAAATATAAATCTACGTATGACAGTTGTAAGTGTTCAAGTGTTTTCTTTAAAGCTGGTTCCACTTCTTCTTTATTATGGCTATTATTCCATAATTTAGAGGTAATCCATAAATCCTCTCGGGATACCAAATTTTGGTCAATTGCATCTTTAATGGCTTTACCCACTTCATCTTCATTTTGGTAAATATGGGCACAATCAAAGTGTCTGTAGCCTAATTTAATGGCGCTGATGATAGCATCATAAACTTGTCCTTTTTCCGCTTTCCAAGTACCTAAGCCAAGCATAGGTATTTGGTCTCCATTCTTGAAAGTTAAATATTTCATATTTTCCATACTTACTTTAGCCACTAATATCTTGCCAAAAATCTTCTTTTTATACCTTGTAAAAAGCCATACAATTTAATCCAATTCTTTACACACATTTATTTGAATGTTGCCTACATATTTTTTAAATTAGCTGTATGACTACAAACGAAAAAATCAGTGTTTTACGAGAAAAAATGAAGGATGCCAATATAGACGCTTTTATTGTCTATAGTGCCGATCCTCATATGAGTGAATATTTACCAAAAAAATGGTTAGAACGTGTATGGCTAACAGGTTTCACAGGTTCAGCAGGTTTTGTGGTAATTACTTTAGATAAGGCTGCTTTATGGACAGATTCAAGGTATTTTGTGCAAGCTCCAAAAGAATTAGAGGGTAGTGAAATCCTGTTGATGAAAGATGGTTATGGAGATACGCCAGATTATTTAACATGGTTAAAATCTGAGTTGAAATCAGGTGATGTTGTTGCAACTAATGCATTGGTGGCATCGCATCAAAACTGGGATCAATTACAAACTGCTTTAGAAAATAAAGATATCAAATTAAAGAGCGCAGATTTACTAAAAGAAATATGGACAGATAGAAAAGAAGACCAAAGTGATGCCATTTTTGTTCATCCTGAAGCATTAGCTGGAAAGTCGGTAGCTAGTAAGTTAGTAGAAATCAGAGAAGCCATGCATCAAGAAGAAGCAGATGCACATGTGATTACGGCTTTAGATGATGTAGCATGGACTTTGAATTTACGTGGGAATGATGTAATCTTTAATCCTGTGTTTCTAGGATATATTTTAGTAGAGAAAAAGAAAGCTACACTTTTTGTAGATCAAAATAAACTGAGCGATGATGTTAAAGAACATTTAGCTTCTGCAGGTGTGCAACTCGCTCCTTATGATTCATTTTTTGATGCGTTAAAAGCCATAAAAGATCAAAAAGTTTGGATATCGCCAACCTCCAATCAAGCGATTTATGATACACTAGCAGAGGGTAATAAAATTATTTCTAAACCAGCTCCAGGTAATTTATTAAAAGCGATTAAAAATGAAGCAGAACTAGAAGGTTTTAGAAAAGTGATGGTGCGTGATGGTGTAGCCATGGTAAAATTTATTTATTGGTTAAAGCATGAAGGGGCACAGCAAGGATTGTCAGAATATGAAATAGGTGAAAAGTTGAGAGCTTTTAGAGCAGAAGGGGAGAACTTTGTAGGAGAAAGCTTTGGCAGTATCGTAGGATATGAGGGAAATGGTGCCATTGTGCATTATTCTGCCAAAAAAGAAGGAAGCAGCAAGGTAACACCTCACGGAAGTATTTTAGTGGATTCTGGAGGGCAATACAAAGAAGGGACTACTGATATTACAAGAACATTTGCTTTAGGGGAAGTGTCTGATGAATTTAAAGAAGATTGTACGTTGGCATTTCAAGGAATGATCAATTTATCTTTAGCTCATTTTCCAAAAGGTACTAAAGGGGTACACTTAGACGCACTTGCTAGATTACCACTCTGGATGCAACATAAGGATTATGGACATGGAACGGGACATGGAGTTGGTAGTTTTATGAATGTGCATGAAGGTCCACAGAATATTCGCAAGGATATGAATAATCAAGATTTAATTCCTGGAATGGTTTTATCCAATGAACCTGGATTTTATCTAGAAGGTAAATATGGGATTAGACATGAGAACCTAGTTGCTGTACAAAAAGTGGAGACTACAGATTTCGGAAGTTTTTATGCTTTTGAAACCTTAACGATTTGTCCATTTCCTATGGAGGTTATCAATACAAATATGTTGACGCAACCTCAAAAGGATTGGATTAATGAATATCATGCCTTGTGTAAAGAAAAGCTGGAATCACATTTAGAAGGGGAAGTAAAAGAATGGTTTTTAGAACAAGTAAAACCTATTTGATAGTTAATTACAGCTATATGTACAACCGAAATTCATTATGAATTTCGGTTGTTTTAGTTTATTGAATGTAACCTAATTCTCTAGAGCGCTTCATAGCTTCTATTGTAGTGTCAAAAAGACAAGTATTTATATGATATTGATTTAGAGAAGCAAGTAATTCTTGTGTTGCTTTTTGATTTTTTGGTCTTTTATTTCGGATAAAAATTGCAATTACACTATCTGGGTAAGCTTTGGCGATGCTTGCATAGATATATGGATCCTTTTGAGTATTATCACCAATTAATATAAATTCTTGCTCTGGGAAAGCTTTGATTAATGATTTGATTCTTTCAAGTTTACCTTCATGCCCAGTCTTTCCAGTTTTGAAGAACTGTTTTATTGATTTAATATGGTTTAGCAAAAATATCCCTTTTGGCAGACCATTCAATTCAAAAATAGTGTTTAAATAATCATAAAGGTTCCACTCACTGCTACTCACATAAAAAAAGGGATGCGTTTCACTCCCAGGTGGATGAGATTCTGCTAATTCTCTATACCATTCTACCGTGTGATCAAACAACCTACGTTCATGGGGGTTCTTACTAAGCAATTCATATATCTTTCTAATAAAAGAAGCACTATAAGATTTTAAAACCGTGTCATCTATATCAGATATAATAGCTTGAGAAGAAGCATACGGAACAAATATCTCTCCCTCATTATACAGATTAGGTTGATGTTGATGGCTAATTTTAATAGCATGCCATCCCGCGGGTATATTGTTTTGAGGATCAAATTCAAACTCAAAATATCCATTTTCATCAGACGTAGTATAAAAAGTATTTCCAAAAACTTCTAGGACTAAAGGTACATTGGGTATGGTATTCATATTAAATAACCTAACAAGGGCATTAATATTAGTCCATAGCCAAGTTTTTCTTTTTAAAAATTGCATAGGTTCCGATTGCAATACATGGCCATTTACTATGGCGTTGTGTTGGCTTCCAAAAGAATGGTATACTTTTATATACATAAGGTTTTAGATAAATATGTAGATTTGTATATGAAGTCAAACTTATGGAATTTAAGCGACTATTATTTATTATAAACCCAAAATCTGGAGTTAGGGAACTTAATTTAGAATCCATTATTAAGTCGTATTTTCAGCAATATTCTAATTTCCGTATTGATTGTATCACTATCAATTGGTCTCAAAACACACAGGAGTATATTCAAGATTATATCAATAAGCATAAATTTGATGCTGTAATAGCTTGTGGGGGAGATGGTACCATCAACTTCATTGCTAATTTGATTTACGGTAAAGATATTAAAATGGGTATTTTACCTACAGGGTCAGCGAATGCTTTGGCGCAAAATCTTCATGTTCCAATAGAACTGAATGCTGCATTAGATGTAATTCGATTAGGGAATACACAAAAGGTATCTTCGCTCATGGTTAATGATTACTTTTGTATTCATCTGGCAGATATAGGTTTAAATGCTGCGATTGTGAGAAGATTTGAGAAACTACCAACACGTGGAATGTGGGGGTATATGATGGCTTTTAGGCAAACTTATTTTAAACAAAAAAGGGTAAAAGCAACTATTTTTTCTAATAATAAAAAGATTAAAACGAAATTCTATATGCTTGTTTTTTGCAATGGAACAGGTTTTGGTTCTGGTCTAGTCATCAATCCAGAGGGCAGATTGGATGATGATAAATTCGAAATTGTAAATGTAAAACAGCTAAGCCTGATAGAAATTATAAAATTATATCTAGGTAAAAAGAAACCAAGTCCAGAATTAATCAAAATTATGTCTACACAAGAAGTTGAGGTTACATTATCTAGAAAAGTGCATTTACAAATAGATGGTGAATATTTAGGAAAGATTAAAAATGTAAAGGCTCAATTAAATGATAAATTTATCAAATTCTTGGTACCATAATAAATAATAAAACCTTATTATTTTTTAATCTACTTTTCTTTTTTATATATTGCGTCATCTATATTATTGAATGCTTATGTCGAAGAAGAAGTTTGAAATTGAAGTAGTAGTAAATGCATCTCCTAGTTTTATTTACAATTATATCTCTACACCATCGGGATTATCTGAATGGTTTGCAGAGGATGTAAACTCTAGAGGCGAAAAATTTACATTTATATGGGATGGGGGTTATGAAGATACTGCGTTTCTTGTAAAATCAAAGTATGATGAATATGTGAGATTCCGTTGGGATTATGATGAAGATTCTAAATATTACTTTGAGATTAAAATACAAGTAGATGAACTTACCAATGATGTGTCTTTAATCGTTACTGATTTTGCAGAAGAAGATGATATTGAAGAGGCTAAAGATCTATGGCGAAGCCAATTAGAAGATCTTAAGCAACGTATTGGTTCTTAACATTCCCTTTATATGATACCTATTGTAAACTTTAACGGTGATTTAATTGAAAAATCATCGCCTGTCTTCAGTTTTGATCACGCGGCTATTTTAAATGGAGAAATTCTACAAGAACCGATTAGGTTATTGAATGGAAGTCTATTATACGCAGAAAAACATTATTTCCATTTAATGGCTATGATGCGTATGGCAAGGATGGACATTCCAATGTCCTTTACGCCTGGCTTTTTCTATGATGAAATGAATAAGCTAGCCGTTGCAGAAGGGTTAGAGAATGCTAAAATGACATTTAATGTTTCTGCTAACCATACAGATACAGATTATTGGATTACAGCAACGGTAGCTTCAAATCAATTGATTTCTAAATTACCATACGAGATAGATCAATATCGGGAAACTCATGTAGCAAATGGAGCGCATGAAAGAGTCATTTTCTTAAACCCAAAGAGTAGAATCTTAACTACCTATGCTTTTGAAAATCATTTGCAAGATTTAATTCTTTTAAATGAAAATAAAGCGATTGCCAGAGGAATTCATGGTAATATGATGGTTTTGAAAGATAATATACTATATGTACCCCAAGTATCAGATGGCGCTATAGATAATGTCTCTAGAGATATGACGATAGAAGCTGCGAAGCGTGTTCCCGATATAGAAGAAATAAAAGAGGAATCTATATTCCCATTTGCATTAATGAAGGCTGATGAAGTATTTGTGGTAAACGATGGTGATGGCTTTTATCCAGTAAACCAGTTTAGAAAAAAATCTTATTCATCAGAGATTTTACCTTCCATCGTTGATTATTTTGAGGAAAGAGGGTAAGTGAATTTAATTGAGCGCAGGATTTTCTGGCATGTTGTACCATAATAAGTTTTCACCACCTAAATCCTGCATCTTTTTCTGCCATAAATTGATATCCCATTCTTTGAAGATATCAAAATCAGTTTTATCCAATACATGCCAAGCATTATTTTCTATTTCTGCATCCAATTGATTACCTGCCCAGCCAGAATAACCTAGATAGAATCTAATTTCATCAGGTTTAATCAAACCGTTGTTGATGTTGAATAGTACATCTTCGAAGCTACCAGACCAATACAATCCATCTTTAATGCGCACGCTATCTTCTATCAAATCAGGTCTTTTATGAATGTAAAAAATATTCTCCTGATCCACGGGTCCCCCTTCAAATACCATTTGATTAGCGTTTAAGTCACTTAAGAAATCGCGCACAGGGAGTCCTAGTGATTTGTTTAATACAAATCCAATAGAACCTGTATCTGAATGTTCCGTGATTAATATGACTGAACGATGAAATACATCAGCCAACAAAGTTGGCTTTGCAATTAAAATGATTCCTTTTTTTATGATTGGTCTTCGCACAATTAAAACTTATCTTTGATAAAGTTAAAAAATTATTTGAAACATGCAAGATTTAAGCGATTTTAGAAAATCTTATGAAAAATACGATCTCAATGAAAGAGATGTTAAAGCAAATCCGCTAGAGTTATTTAGAGATTGGTTTAATGAGGCTGTGGAGAGTGATGCTGTGGATGAGGCGAATGCGATGAATGTTTCGACTATTGGGCTGGATGGATTTCCTAAAAATAGAGTAGTGCTATTAAAGCGATATTCCGAAGAAGGTTTTGTATTCTACACGAACTACGAAAGTGAAAAAGGAAAAGCTATTCTTGCAAATCCAAAAATATGTCTCTCATTTTTTTGGCCAGGATTAGAAAGACAAATTATTATTAAAGGCACAGCCAAAAAAGTTTCCTCTAATTTATCTGATGGTTATTTTGAATCTAGGCCTAAGTTAAGCCAATTAAGTGCCATAGTATCTCCACAGAGTCAAGTGATTCCATCGAGAGAATACTTGGAATCGAAACAAGAAGAATTAAAAGAAAAATATAAAGAAATAGAACCTTCTCGTCCAGAATTTTGGGGAGGTTTTATCGTGTTTCCTCACAGCATAGAGTTTTGGCAAGGAAGACCTAATAGATTACATGATAGGATACGTTATACGTTAAATGCAGATTATGATTGGATCATTGAAAGACTTGCTCCGTAGCATTTAAAATTGTATGCTTGAATATAATTTTCTTTTTTATTAATGGATTTATTACAAAAAAAAGAAGCCGCTTCATGATTGAAACGGCTTCTTGTCTATTATAAAATGTAGAAATATTATTTCTTATTTACAGCTTCAGCTAATTCAGAACCTGCTTTAAATTTAGCAACAGTTTTAGCTGGGATATGCATTTTCTCCTTAGTTTGTGGGTTGATACCATCACGAGCGCTTCTCTCAGAAGTAGAGAAAGAACCAAAACCTACTAAAGAAACTCTATCACCTTTTGCTAAAGCTTTAGTAACGTTAGAAGTGAAAGAATCTAAAGCATCTTTAGCTTGAGATTTTGTAATTCCAGCATCAGCTGCAATAGCGTCAATTAATTCTGATTTGTTCATAATTTATTATTTTTTAAGTTATTGATTGTTTGACAAATATAGTTTTTCTTAAATAATCTACCATATTTTAGATATATATTTCATCATAAAACTATTGATTTTCTATAATTACTGATTAAACTTGTTAAATTTTAACATTCTTTTAATAATTTTTACTTGGAATTCGTGACCCTCGCGCCATCAGCGAGGTTTTTGCCATTTAGGAAATCAGTAGCACTCATTCTTCTTTTCCCCTCTAACTGGACTTGCTTTAGCCATATAATTCCTTTTGGATGTGCAACCCCTAATTTTTTATCTTGTTCAAAGATGGATAGCGTAGGGTGCGTATGATCTACTATTTCATAAGATGATTCAAAGATTTTAAGCATCTTGATGGAATTTTCATTTTTCAAATAAGTCCACGCCACAGGGTATGGGCTCATACCTCTTATAAAATCGTGAATTTCCTGCAAAGATTTATCCCATGGAATCAGGCAATCTTCTTTAAATATTTTAGTGGCATATTTAATATCGGTAGCATCTTTTTGAGGTAGCGGTTTTAACTCATTTTTATCTAAGCCATTTAATGTTTTTATAACGAGCTGTGCACCTGTTTCCATTAATTTATCATGCAGGCTACCCGCATTTTCATCTGGTTCTATTGTAACTTTTTCTTGTAATAAGATATTACCAGTATCTATTTTTTCATCAATAAAAAAGGTAGTAACGCCAGTTTCTTTTTCCCCATTAATGATAGCATGATTGATGGGTGCTGCACCTCGATAGGCAGGGAGTAAGGAAGCGTGTAGATTAAATGTTCCAAGATGTGGCATCTGCCAAACTTCTTTGGGTAACATGCGGAAAGCTACAACTACCGCGATATCAGCGTTAAGTTCTTCTATAGCTTTTAAAAATGCTTTAGACTTTAGTTTCGCTGGTTGTAATAAATTTAGATTATTTTCTTTTGCATATTTAGCTACTGCAGAAGATTGTATTTTTTGTCCTCGACCGGCTGGTTTATCAGGAACTGTAACTACACCTACTACATTAAAATCATTTTTTATAATGGTGTCTAGAATATGTAGGGCGAAGTCTGGTGTCCCCATAAATAGGATACGTAATTTTGAACTCATATATAATAGGTATTTGGTAGCTTTAATTTTATTTTTTCTTCATCTAATAAATTCTGTAAAGTTTTCCACAATACTTCTTTATTTACAGATATAAATTCTTTTTCGATTTCATGTAAGGTTCTAGGGCCGATTGAAATATAATCTAATATAGATTTAAAATCAATGGTATTTTTCTGGAGATTGGGGGCACACACGTTGCAAACGCCACAACGAGCCGTATGTTTTTCACCAAAATATCTCAAAAGCATTTGGCTTTTACATCTTTGATTATCTTGGGCAAAATAATGCATGGCACTCAACCTATCCCATTTTATTTTCTGTAGTGCCTCAAATTGTTTCCAGTAATTGATTTTTGCTTGATGATCATCTCTAGGCTCTAGAAAAGATATTTTGATTATAGATGCATCTCTATAAAAAATTTTATTAGCATCATTTAATTTTTTCAGGGCATTTTTTACAAAATAATTTGGAACGGACAGTCTTACCGCTATAAAATATTCATCGATTGGCGTTGGGTCTTTGAAAATACCACCATAATGTCTTGCGATAAAGTCTAAAACCACATCTTCTTCTGATGAGTTTTTTATTAAATCATAATTTCTAATTAAGACTTTCACCAGACTTTGTTTTTGAGTTTTATGAATAGCTATAATCTTCTTTTGTTCTAAAAACTGTAAAACTGTTTTGGTTTTCTTTTTTGGGAGATTATACTGCTCTCTAAATTTTCGCTCAGAAAAAGGCAATTGACCCTCGCGTTTTTCGTGATCTGCTATTTGATAGAAATTATATAGTTTTCTTATAATTTCCTGAAACATTGTTTTGGAAGGATGGCCTGTTTTGAATATTTTAAAAGTATTTTTCTTATCCTTTTTATGATATAATAAAATCCCCGTAGCTGGTTTCCCATCGCGTCCACCTCTCCCAACTTCTTGAAAATAGGACTCTATGCTATCAGGCGCATCCTCGTGAATTACAAGTCGCACGTTGGGTTTATCAATACCCATCCCAAAGGCATTGGTACTAACCAGTATTTTATTATCTGATGCTATAAATTCTGCTTGCTTTTTGTTCTTCTCTGCCACAGGTAATCTCGCATGATAGAAATCTGCATCATAGCCTGATTCTTTCAAAAATTGCGATAGTTGATAAGTGTTTTTTCTAGATCTACAAAAGATTATAGTGGCACCTGGGTATTGATTCAAATAATACAGAATGTCTTTCCATTTATCTTCACTTGGCTCTATGCGATAAGCGAGATTTTTTCTTTGTAATGAAGTTTTAAAAATCTCTGGTTTCTGTAAGCCTAATTGTGCTATAATTTCCATTTGCACTTGTGGCGTTGCGGTAGCTGTAATCGCTAGAATAGGGGTATTGGCGTAGATTTCTTTGATGTTTTTTAAAGCCAAATAAGAAGGTCTAAAATCATGTCCCCATTCTACAATGCAATGCGCTTCATCAATGGCAAAATAGGCTACATTGAGGGTCTTTAAACTTTCTAAAAAAGAAATAGACTGCATACGCTCTGGGGAAACATAAAGTAATTTTACTTTCCCGAATCTGCTATTATCTAGAATTGCTTCTATTTCTCGATGGGTCAATTCAGAAGAAATTAAATCTGCACGGATTCCTCTTTGTTTTAGATTATTTACTTGATCTTTCATCAAAGCAATCAATGGAGAGACAACGATACATAAGCCATCCATAAGCATGATGGGCACTTGAAAGGTAATAGATTTACCGCCACCCGTTGGTAATAATGCAAAGGTATCTTTCCTATTCAATACACTTTGGATAATCAGTGATTGTGGATGAATAAATTCTGGATAACCCCAATATTTCTTTAAAATATTTATTGCATTTTCTGCCATTATGACAAAAGTATGATTATTGGCGGAATAATATGGAATAAATGTTGTTTGGTATCAAATTAGAAATACTGAAAGCATGAGCGAGAATAAGAAAACATCAGAAGAAACGCAAGAAGCGTTTTATGCGAAATTAAAAAAGGATTTGAATATAGTTGAACAGTTTCCGACAAATTTTACTTATAAATTTATAGTTCCTACAGATCATAAAAAGATTGCAGAGATACAAGCAGTCTTTGATAATGCAAATCCGCAATTTCAAATGAAGGAATCTAGTAAAGGAAAATACACCAGTATTACTGCGGTGGTATATGCATTAGATGCAGACCAAGTAATTCATTATTACAAGAAAGTAGGAAGCATTGATGGGGTTATTATGTTATAACATATTATTGATGCAACCAATGTACGCCTGCTACGCAAGCTAAGGCAGCTGTTTCTGTACGCATTCTTTGATTACCAAGACTAATTGATATATAGCCACCATCTGTCGCTTTTTTTATTTCTTCTTTAGAAAAGTCACCTTCTGGTCCAATTAAAAATATATAAGCATCATTGGGTTTGATGATTTCTTTTAAAGGGATACGTTTAATATCACTATCACAATGTGCTATAAATTTTTGTCCCTTATAATCTTTCAATTGTTCTAATAAATCATCAAATGAAATCAAGGAGTTCACCTTAGTCAGCTCTGCTTTTAGAGATTGCTTCATAGCGGCTAAGCCAACTCTCTCTAATCGGTCTTGATTCAATTTCCTTCTTTCTGAATGAAAAGTAATTATCGGATGCACTGCATCTAATCCAATTTCTATCGCTTTTTCTAAGAAAAATTCAGTCCTATCAATTTGTTTAGTTGGAGCTATAGCAACTTCAATGTGGTACTTTCTATGTTGTGTGTTGTTATAAGGAACAAGTTGGTCCACTAATACATTTTTAGATTCAATATTGGAGATAACTCCAGTGAATATTTTTCCCTTTCCGTCCGTGACCATCACTTGTTCTCCAACTTTTTTACGTAAAACTTTTTGTAAATGATGCGACTCTGAGTCGGTAATCAAAGCATTATTATCCTGTATATGGGCTAAAAATAAATTCAATGGTTAAATTTTAAATCTTGCTTGTGGTTTTATATCAAGTGAATCAAACGCATTATTCTTAAATTTAATAGCACCCACCATGGCAATCATTGCTGCATTATCGGTAGTGTATTCAAATTTTGGGATATAAGTGGTGTAATGCTGTTTTTCAAGTGCTTTCAATTTACGACGCAATTCAGAATTTGCAGAAACGCCACCTGCTAAAGCGAGGTGTTTAATATTTAAATCGTCTGCTGCTTTTTTGAATTTTTCTATACAGATATCTGTAATGGTATGTTGCACAGAGGCACATAAATCGGTTAAATTTTCTTGAATGAAGTTTGGATTTTTCTGTTTTTCGTTGTTCACAAAATTCATCACGCCAGTCTTTAACCCACTAAAGCTAAATTCATAATCCGGCAAACTTGGTTTAGTGAATTTAAATGCCTCTGGATTTCCTTCTTTTGCGAGTTTATCAATTTCTGGTCCTGCAGGATAATTTAACCCTAAGATTTTACCAATTTTATCAAATGCCTCTCCCGCGGCATCATCCCGAGTCTCGCCAATCACCTCTAATTCTGTGTAGCTTTTGACTAAAACAATTTGTGTATGACCACCACTCACGGTAAGACATAAAAAAGGAAAAGGAGGAGAAGACTCATTAGCATCTGCTATAAAATGAGCAAAAATATGAGCTTGCATATGATTTACACCAATCAATGGAATGTTTAAAGCAGCGCTAATAGACTTTGCAAAACTACTACCCACCAATAAGGAACCCATTAATCCAGGACCTTGAGTAAATGCTATTGCATCTAATTTTTTTTGACTTATTTTTGCATTGTCTAGTGCAGCTTGTACCACAGGAACAATATTTTGCTGGTGTGCACGAGAAGCTAGTTCAGGTACCACACCACCATATTGTTGGTGTACTAATTGATTAGCGACAACGTTAGATAATATATTATTGCCAGCTATTATGGCGGCAGAAGTATCATCGCAAGATGATTCAATGCCTAATATGATGGGTTCGGACATAAACACAAAGTTATATAATTTTTTATAAAAAGATTGCTATATAAAATGAAGAGGATTTTTAAAATTGTAATATGGATTATAGCTTTCATTTTATTGATTCTTATTGGGATAGGTATCGCTATACAGACTCCTTATGTTCAAACCAAAATTGTGCATAAAGTTTTAAAATCTCTTAATGAACAATTCGGTACTTCGCTAGAAGTAGGGAAAGTGGATGTAGATTTCTGGGGAGATGTCATATTATATGATGTAAGTGCCAAGGATCACCATGATTTAAAGTTTATAAAAATTCCGAAATTGACAGCTGACGTGAATTTGTGGGATATCTATCAAAATTCTAATAATATTCATCTAGATGCTATAGCGATTGAGAATGCAGATGCAGAAATCATTACTTATGTAGGAGAGGATAGTTCTAACTTTATTCAGTTTATAGATAAATTTGTAGCGAGTGATGAGGACTCTGAGTCAACTTTTAAGCTAAATGGAAATTTATCTATTGAATCCAGCAATATTTCTATCATCAATCGAAATTTAGAAAAAAATCAACAAGTTTGGTTAGATTCTAAAAACTTTAATACCACGATAAAACGTATAGATTTAGAAGGTTCTACTTATGTTGCAGAAATTAGAACTTTAAATTTTGATGCTCAAAAAAATGGGGAGACTTATAGGTTAAATAACCTAAAAGCACATTTTAAAATGACTGACCAAAGCATTTCACTAGATGATTTTATCATTGATACTCAATCTTCTTATTTAAGTGGGGACATTCGTTTAAAATACGATTCCATTGCACAGTTTGATGATTTTGGAAACAAAGTAAATTGGGATATTTTACTAGAAGAGGACAATCAGTTTGGATATAAGGATTTAAGATATTTTGTTCCATCTTGGGAAAAGGATATTGTTTTAGACATTGAAGGTTCAGCTAAAGGAACATTAAATGATTTAAACCTACGCAACTTTACGGTGGCTAATGGAGAGACCAGACTAGCGACTGAAAGTATTGATTTAGGAGAATTATATAATGGGAATTTTATCATCAATACGCCATATATAGATGCTACCACTTCTTATGCAGAGCTTATTAGAATTTTACCTACTGATATTACGAAGGATATTACAAATTTCATCAATCGCTTAGGAACAGTAGATTATAAAGGTTCTCTGGAAATGGATGATATCAATTTGAACGCTCGAGGAAAAGCACTTACAGCTTTAGGGGACGCAGATTTTAATTTATTATTAAATAATTATAGCGGCAATAATGCTAGGTATTCTGGTAGTGTACAGACAACTTCTTTTGATTTACAGAAATTAACCGATACTCAAGAATTAGGCAAAGTAAGTGGAAACCTAACTTTTGATGGGAGTGGTTATGCTATAGAGAATATAATCATCAAAACGCAAGGAAAATTAAATTATCTAGACATTAATGGTGATAGATATCAGAATTTAAAGGTAGATGGAACGTTAAATCACCAAGTTTTTAATGGGATTTTAGAAGTAAATGATCCGAATGCGCAATTAACTTATAAGGGCGTTTTAGATTTTTCTAGTAAACATTTGAAACTAAATTTTGAGTCTAAAGTTCAGTATATAAATCTTACTTACTTTGGTGTTACCAATAAGAAAAACACTTGGTTGCAGGCAGATGTGCATGCAGATACACAATTTTCTAACATCAATGATTTAGAAGGTCATATAGCATTGACTGATATTGTGTTTAATACCGATACTATTAATTTAAGTTTGCCTGTCGCTACTATAAATATTAAAGCTGGTTCTAATAATACACAAAAAGAATTGTTGCTTGACATTCCTGAATATTTGAATGCCACGATACTTGGAACCTTTCAAGTAGATGAATTAGCAGATGTGTTACAAAATGGGTTTGGCAATTTTCTAGTGGATTATGAGCGTAAGAAGGTTTCACCAAATCAATTCTTTGATTTCAACATAGAATTAAAAGATAATTTGGTTTCATATTTTGTACCTGATTTATACTTGCAACCTACTACCACCATTTATGGCACTACCAATGACAGGGAGCATCTTTTTGAGTTTGAAATGTATTCTCCATTTGTACAATTTCAAGATTACAAAGCAGACTCTTTACAAGTAAATGCGAGTACCGTAAATAATCAGAAATTTAATATAGCTGCCAAAGAAATCTCTATACAAGATAATATCATCAAACAATTTAAGGTAGATGGTCAGAAATTAAATGATTCTATCGTAGCGAATGCACATTTTTATGCTGGAGAAGATGGTTATGGAGAATTCGATTTAAATTTTTATCAACGCTTTAGTGAAGATTTAAAAGGAGTTAAGACAGGTTTTGCACCTTCTACAATTAAGCTTGATGACCAAGTTTGGCACATTAATCCACTCAATGAAACAGATACCAATTATGCAGTTTTAAATTTTGATAAATCTCTCTTTAAGGTAAATAATATCTTATTGCAGTCAGATGATCAATTATTACGCGTGAACGGAAATTATGTGGATAAAAATAATTATGAACTAGATGCGGATTTAGAAAATTTAGATTTGGCAAAACTTCTCCCATCGCTGCTTCATTCTGATTTTGAGATTGCGGGTATTGCCAACGGTAATTTAGACATTATAAAGGCAAACAATACCCTAAAACCAGTAGCGGATCTTAGGATAGATTCCATTGTTCTTAATAATTACTATATCGGAAACTTTGTTACCACAGCAAGTTATGACGTAGAGCAATCCATTTTTGATATTGAAGGTAGTTTAGATAGAGACAACGTGAATACCCTATTTTTAACGGGGTCTATAGATAATAAAGGTGAGGATCCAGAGCTGGATATGGTAGCCAGTTTAGATGATTTTAATATAAGCGTGTTAGGTGTATTCTTAGAAGATGTTTTAAATGAATGGAGTGGAACCTTATCGGGTGATGTGGCCTTAAAGGGCAACCCATCTGATCCAGAGATACAAGGG
>JBPCUN010000149.1:0-5446 GCA_051011115.1 Weeksellaceae bacterium | reverse complement strand
GTTAAGGTTTTTCGAGACAAACTAAGGGTTTATGATTATGGAGAACCAGAAAATGATTGGTTAGGTTTAGATTTGAGACGAGTTAATCAACCTGCTAAAAAATTAAGTAATAATATATTGCTTGGTTCTGTTTCAATCAATAGAAAAGATAGTGCAGACTTGATTGAAAAAACTAACCGAGAAGGATTTATTGAAAACGAGGCGTATGAAGCATTTCGAAATTCAATTTTACATACTATTGAGATTATAGAAACACTAAGATATCAGGACAAATTAAAACTTAGAGAAAAATATGGCCCTACTCCCAAATCTGCTCCTGTTATGTCCACTTTGGCAGAAGCAAAAAGATATGTAGAAGACAAAGTAAAGGAAACACCAGTTCAACAACAAATAATTAAATATTTCAATAAAATAGAATCTGATTATAAAACTATTAGTGAAAACCTGTTAAAGGCAGCAGGTGCTGGACTTAGTATGTCCGTTGTAGTTCACGAGGTTGAAAAAATCATTTATGAAGTTGAAAAAGTATTGGAGTCAGAAAAAGCATCTGAAAGAGTTTTAAGCCTTGTCAAACACCTCTCATCTTTAATAGATGGTTATGCTGAAATAATTCGTAAGTCTAGCCAAACCTCTGAAAACATAGTTACGATAATTGACCAATCTTTATTTAATACCGAGTATCGACTTAAATCACATAGGGTTGAAATAATAAAAGACTACAAGAATTATAAAGGTCTGCAAAAAATTAAAATTGCCCGAAACCTTTTAATTGGTAGCATTATGAATATAATTGACAATGCAATTTATTGGTTAGACCAAAAGGAATTTAACGCTTTAGAAAAGAAGGAAGATTTTCAAAAAAAGATTTACATCAACATTATTGAGGAAGAAAACTTCATCAATCTTATCATTGCCGATAATGGAACTGGTTTTATTATCCCTACTGACAATATTGTTGAGCCTTTCGTTTCCGCAAAGCCAGGAGGAATGGGATTAGGTTTACATATAGCCAATGAAATTTTAGAAGCTCAAAAAGGAAGATTGATATTTCCTGAAATAGGTGATTTTGAAATTCCAGAAGAATTTAAGAACGGAGCAACAATTGTTTTTGCATTTAAAAAGTAAGTTATGAATATTCCAATAAATGGTAGAATTGCTATCATAGATGACCAAATAAAGCAAGCTGAGCCAATAATTAATATCTTGTCAAAAAGACAAATGCCGTTAACTTACTTTTCTGGGGATCCTGCTTTCTTACCTGAGATTGGTAACAACATTAACGATATTAGAGTATTATTTTTAGACATCAACTTAATAGACGATAGTGAACATCCAAATAAAGTTTTGAAGGCGCGTTTAATCCCTGTATTAGAAAGAGTAATATCCGAAGAAAATTATCCCTATGTATTGATTTATTGGACTAGACACAATGGATCTGAACATAAAGATTTAATTGAAAAAGAAATATTCAATAATGATTTGGCAAATAGAAAACCAATAGCATTTTTATCGGCAATAAAAGGTGATTATTTCAATTTTGACGGTTCGCTTACTGATGATTTTAATGAAAAGTTAGATGGACTTTTTGATAAAATTGACATCCTAATTTCACAACATCCTGCATACAGCCATTTAATAAATTGGGAGAATCAAGTTCATTTATCTGCTGATTCAACTTTACAAAGCATTTTTAGTTCTTACAATGATTCAGAATGGGATAATAATGCCAACTACACACTGAATAAGTTAGGGGAAGCTTATCTAGGAAAGCATTATAAAACTGCGGAAATTGAAGAGAAAATTAAAGGAAGCTTTATCTCGTTAAGTACTGTATTTAAAGATATCCTTGAACATAATATTCAAAATCAAACTATTGAAAACAAAGACTCTCTTGAATATACTGAAGATGCCGTTATAAAAAGCATAAACTCTTTAAACCTTAGTTTAAACACAACCAATTATGTGAAAGAAATTGCCGAGTCAGGAAATGTCTTAGAACTTCAAGATAAAGATTCTGTTTTCAAAAAATTACTTTTTAACGTCCTTTCATTTTTTAATGTTATTCATTCAATTAAAAATGAGAATCCTGATATTTCTCAAGATATTTTAAAGAAAACAGCTGATAAGCAATTTAAAGAAATTCGAAAAGAAATTGAAAAAGTATGGAGAAAAATTTATGTAGTAGTTACTCCTGTTTGTGATTTTGCTCAGAAAAAAAGTGCTTACGATCGAGTGGTAAAAGGAGTACTTATCCCAAAAAAGTACAAAGAATTTATTGAGGATAGATCTGAGGCAGTATTTATCATACCATTTGTAATTGAAATAGATGGAATTGAATATTTTTTGGTTTTAGATTTCAGGTATTTTATCACAACAGATTTAACACAAGAGAATGTTTCAGGTTTATTTAGAATCCGTCAAGAGCTTCTTTCAGAAATTCAATCGAAGCTATCAAGACACATAAATAGACAAGGTATTCTACTGATTGATGAGAGATAATATCCACAAAGTTCAAGCACATTGCAATCCTCGTTCCTGCGGTTGCAAAGAGCTTTCACTCCAACGCTATGACAGATACGACAGAGAAAACCGTGACGAAAAGGAGAACACCAGCTTGTAACAGCGTGTATGTGGCAATAGCGGGTGAAGTGGTAAATCGAAGGTCTGTACTTTTGAGGAACTTTGTGCTAAACGGAAAGGTAAGTGCTTCTAATCCGCTACTGCACATACACGCAAAACGTTATAGCTCATTGTAAAACGACATACAACAAGAAATGAAATTTGGTAAGACAATTAAATTATTCCTGATTGACGGAGACCCAAACGGACGAATGAGTTGCGAACTTTCCAATTGGTCAGGAAAAGCATATAAAATTCCAAGAATAAAGGTAAAAGACTGCTCAGACCGTGACGACTTGACAAGCACAGGGGTTTACCTCCTATTTGGAAAAGACGATGAAGGAAAAGATCAAGTGTATATCGGTGAAGCCGAATCTATTCTAAAAAGACTGAATCAACAATTGACTTCAAAGGACTTTTGGAATGAAACGATAGTTTTTATTAGTAAAGATGAAAACCTAAATAAAGCTCACATAAAATATTTGGAGAATAGACTGCATGACATTGCAAAAGCCGCAAATCGTTACAAGGTTGACAATTCCATTATTCCGACTCAATCTTCAATCTCAGAATCTGACAGAGCAGAGATGGAAGAATTTATTGAGTATATCAAAATGCTCGTAAACACATTAGGACATAAAGTTTTTGAAGAAAAACGAGAATTTAAACCTAAACAAAAACAAGCGATTTTTTTCATTAAAGCAGCGCGTGGAGCAGACGGACAAGGCGAGCCAACATCAGACGGATTTGTTGTATTTAAAGGTTCAAAAGCTGCTGCAACTATTGTAAACTCAATGACTCCAAATTTCATCACTTACAGACAAAAACTAATTGACGAAAGTGTGCTAATTGACAAAGGAGAATATCTTGAATTTACTGACGATTATATTTTTAGCAGTCCATCGACAGCAGCAGTAATGGTAATGGGACGAAATGCAAACGGGTTGACAGAATGGAAATCTAAAGACGGAAAAACATTGAAGGACTTTGAAACAAATGAAAAAACAACGAAACCATAATACGGGTTTTACGTCAGTGTAAAAAGCCAACCGCGCAAATAGGCACATTGGGTTTTTGCCAACACAAAAGCCAACGCTGAAAAACCAAAAGAACTTGCCCTTTCCCACCGCACCTGAACAGAATATCTACATTATATACACAGTTTTTTGAGATATTTAAAATAAACTGACTAATTTAGCGGCTGACAAATTTACGTTTGAAATAAGTGAAGCGATTCAATGAGACCTTTGAAAATATACAAGACCGAATTACAATGAACAGAATTAAGGAAGTATTAGAACAAAAAGGAATTAAGCAGACTTGGTTGGCTGAGAAACTTGGAAAGAGCTACAATATGGTAAACGCTTATTCTCAAAACCGACAACAACCGAGATTGGAAACCTTAATGGAAATAGCGGATATTTTGGACATAGACGTGAAAGAATTGATTATTTCTAACAAGCCTGAACAAGAAAGTAAATGAAATCAACCGAAATAAAACATAACGTTCAAAACCTTATTGACAACTTCTCGAAAGATGAATTTGTCTTTGACTTGTTGGTTGCCTACGGCATTTCCAAAACTTCTGTAACCCGACTAAAAAAAGGAGATTACAATTTATCTAAGCTTGATGGAGAGCTACTTTACAAAAAGAAGATTTTCTTTAAAGTTGAAGCATCAGACAAACTACTAAGCAGTATTGAGGAATTTGCCAAAGAAGAACGGATTGTAAAACACCAACCACGTTTTGCCATTCTTACCGACTTCAAACAACTCGTAGCAAAAGACCTGAAATTAGGCAAGAACTTAGACATAAAATTAAAAGAGTTACCCAACTACTTTGATTTCTTTTTGCCCCTTGCAGGTAGCGAAGTTTACAATGCTTCCAACAACAATGAAGCCGATAGAAACGCTTCATACAAAATGGCTTCTCTGTATGATTTGTTGATTGATGAAAACCCAACGATTTACAATTCAAAAGAAAGTATTCATAACCTTAATATATTCTTATCCCGATTGTTGTTTTGCTTTTTTGCAGAAGATACCGAGATATTTGAGCAAGACAGCATTTTTACAAACACATTAGCTCAACACACAGCAGAAAACGGAAAAGACACACATACTTTTTTAGATGAATTATTTGACCGTTTAGACAATGAAAAAGGCTTAGGTTATCCTGACTTTTTAGCCAAATTCCCTTATGTAAATGGTGGTTTGTTTGGTCAAAAAATAAACTCACCCCTATTTACCGCAAAGGCTAGAAAAACGCTTATTGAATTGGGCGAACTCAATTGGAAAGACATTAACCCGGATATTTTTGGGTCAATGATACAAGCGGTAGTAATTCCTGAATACCGAAGCGATTTAGGAATGCATTACACTTCTGTAGAAAACATCCTAAAACTGATTAAACCTCTCTTTCTTGATGAACTCTATGAAGCGTATGAAAATGCAACAACCATAAATCAATTAAAAGCACTCATCAAAAGAATTTCAAAAATCAAATTCTTTGACCCTGCTTGTGGTAGTGGAAATTTCTTAATCATTACCTACAAAGAAATAAGGTTACTAGAAATACTAATTTTAGAAAAAATTACGGATTTAGAAGGAAATGCTCCAACCATAAAATGGACTGAAATACAGTTATCACAGTTTTATGGCATTGAAATAGACGATTTCGCCCACGAAATGGCAATTCTCTCACTTTGGCTGGCAGAACACCAAATGAACAAAGTGTTTGAAGAACGATTGTTTGATTACGGAAAATCGAAACCCATACTACCACTTAAAGAAGCAGGACAAATTACCCAAGGCAATGCAACGAGAG
>JBPCUN010000148.1:0-20238 GCA_051011115.1 Weeksellaceae bacterium | reverse complement strand
CAGTTAGCCTGTGCATTTAACTGACCTGCCCCAAATATTGCTGACGCAGACAGCGCTAGTGTTAACAATTTTTTCATTTTAAATAGTTTATGTTATGTTAATCGTACTTTCTTCTCTTGAACCAAGCATCATTTAATGTAAAGCTTACTTTTAAGTTAGCATAAGATTCCTTTACCAGATTATTATCTGTAGTTCCTCTTTGCCCTAAAGCGATACCAATGTTCAACTCAGACGGGTCAGTAACTTTCCCCACGGGTAAGCCAATTCCAAAAGTTATGCCATAATCCGCTATATCTTGGTTATCAATAGTGATTGGAGTCTTTTCATAGAAGACTCCAGCTCTATAAGTTGCTCTTGCGAAATAACTTCTAAAACTATTAAATTGTGGTATATAGTATCCCCCTACAACAGTCTTAAAACGATCATTTAAAGTTTGATTGCTATTAACTAAATCAAAAGCAGAAGTTTTTTCCCAATCTACTTGAGCACCTAACCCCCATTTCATGTTTTCCCCGTAAGAAATCCCAAAAGAACCCGTACTTGGTAATTTTACATCTTGTTTACTCTTAGAATAAGTTACGGTATCTACATTAAACTCCATAAAATTGGCAGGATTTAATTGATAAGTCCTTACACTATACTCTTGATTTGCATTTAAGTCAGAGCCGATTCCATACGTAGCACCCACCATAATGAATTTATCATCTTTTAATTTCTTTAGGTAAGATAACCCCCCTGTGAAATTAAACCCATCAATTTCATTATCATTGCTATAGTCTGTGTTTAATTGTGCCCCATCTACCGTTAAAGTCTCTTTTCTATTTAACTCTCCAAATAAATAATCTGCTCTAACCCCTACAGAAAATTCTGGAGTTATGTTATAAGACCCCATTAAATGTAAAGTGTTTAAACCACCTTCTCCCTCAAATCTTGTAGCTGTTTTAGGATCAGATGTTTCATCGATAGCATTCAGGGAATAACCTACCGTAGAGAAAGGTTGAAATCCAATCCCAGCCGTTGCTTTAGAAGATATTGGAAAACCTAAAGAAGCTCGAGACAAATATGTAACACTTTGTGTTTCATCCTGTACCCCATCATCCAATTTCATGAATTTGCTTGTACCTTCTAGGACAAAGTTGGTCATCCTCAGATTCTGATTGGCTGCTGGGTTCATAAAATTACTTTCAGTCCCGTAAGGGCTCAAATATGCTGTACTGAAACCACCCATACCCGAGGAAGCTGCCCCGTTATTCAATCTTTTATCTCCATACCCATAAAATGTATATGGGGAAACGTCAACACTTTGCCCGAATAACTGAACACTTGCCATTAACAACACCAAACTACCTACAATCCTGTTCATTCTTTATTTTGCTATAAATTTAATATCTGCAAATATGCTAATTTGAATTCAATCATAAAAACCAAATTATTATAATAACATATATTTATCGTTATTATGCCGTTTTTGGCTTAAAAATTAATCCTCACAAAGATATTTCCTGTGTGAATTGCCTTTAGATTTTCATTTTTTCTACCGTTATATTGAATATCTAGGGTAATAAAACTATTGATATTCCTACTCACATTTAAATTCCATACCCAATTTTGACCTTTTTTTAATCCTTTCATCAAGCGATTGGCTACTAGATTATCTTGATTTCCTGTGAAATCATTGCTTATCCAATTCAGATTTGCTAAAACTTGTGTTTGTTTTAAATGCTGCCAATTCAAGATAAAGTTAAGTTCACTTGCCTTTAATGTTTCTATGCCAGAAATATTATTAAAATCTCTGTATACATAAGCCAAGGATGCATGCGTTTGCCTACCCCAACGTGCTGTGATATTGGGCGACCACTCTTGCCCTTTTATTTCATAATTTCGGCTCACAAATGCCGTAGAATTACTGATCACATGTTGTGTAGTTTGCTTTATTGAAAACGCCCAAATATCCCCTATATCATATTGCAAGTCAAATAAGTTCTCTACATCGTTGATTTCTTCTAATCCGGTAAAGATTAAATGGACATTCTTTTGATTTTTGTATTGATGATTAAAATGCCATTGATAATTTTTTCCTCTATTCCAATCATTTTGTATAAACCAGTAGCGATGCTCTCCACGTAAATCCTCATATGCTTTAAACGGATTCCACACTGCAATTCTATTTTCTTTTAAATAATTTCCTCTTTTGTTATAAATAACGCGTGACTGCAAACGCTCCCAAAAAGAAGCCTCTAAAAACTTAGAAGGGTATAGGTTTAAATTTAATTCTAGCCTATTTTGATTGGTTCTAATAGATTGAACCACATTCGTGTAAACTCTTATATAATTCGCCTCATCAGAAAACTCTGCCACTTCAAATTCATCTATTTGTTGAATACCATCACCATTAAAATCCACCCATTTGTAAATTCCCAACCCGTCAGTAACTTTAGCATATACAAAAGCTCTTTGTTGTTCCGTCTTTCCCTCTAACCCATAATTCATATTGAAAATCAACCCTTGATTTAGGAAGTTTCTTCTGTATAAAATAGAAGCATTGATAAAGGACGGACTTTCGTTTTCTAAGCGATAATCCACATGGCGATAATCAATTAAAGCCTCTAAACTATGTTTTGTATTTTGTATCAACCTAGATTTAAATTGCGTTCCCCACGAACGTATGTTTTGATTATAATGGCCAAGCACCGTAGAATCATCTATCCTGCGATAAGCTTTTAACTGTAAATAACGCTGCAAACTATCTCCTAAAGTTGCTTTGGCGTATAAGGAATTCCATTGAAAACCAAGTGAGTCCAAGGTATGAGCGTGATGGTTATTGTATTCTCCCAACCAACCCACCTCTAAATCAACTTTTTTGATTTTTTTTGCTCCAATCAATTCGTATTGTGCAAAATCACTTGAGGATGTTTTTTGTTTGGTATTTAAATAACTTGCCTTTCCATGAACTTTGTATCCTTTAACATTCAACTCACCACCCAATCTATGCCGATTACCTTGATAAAGATTTCTTTGGTTTAAATAATCAAACCCATAATTCAATCGCATAGAATCATTAAAAGACACAGCCACATCACTTCTTAAAAAATGCTGGTCTGTAGGCTCTGCAGACTGTTTCAGATTAAAATCTCTTGCAAATTCAGGGGTTCGCAACCGTTCTATTGGTTTAAATTGGTCTTGCACAAATTCATAACTAAATTCAGGCGTGATTAAAGCCTTGCCCCATTTAAAATTTTGATGAGTTGAAACTCGCGCTCCTACACCTAGATTATTATCGTCATCTATATCTGAAAATAAATTGTAATCATTATTAGACAATCCTAAATCAATCAGAATTGCACCATTATTCTTCAAATCATATGCGGAAGAAACACTCATTATCTGTTTACGTGTAGGCGCCACAAGAGGCCTCACTGGTGCGTAATTCCCTTGTGAGACCCCTTGTATAGGAGCTACATATTGAAACAAACGACCATTCACTCCTTGATTAGATAAAATATAATCCCCTTGATTTTCTCCCAGATAGGTAAAATTCACTTGATATAAATCTTCTTGTGAATCGGTAGAATATTCATAAATCCAAACCCCATTTAAATTCACTTTTTTATATAAAACTTTGTCTTCTTGATAAGTTGTGATCACCCCACTATCGGCATATAAATTTGAAGTACTTGACCCTGCATTAGCCAGTAATGCTTTATCATCTGCACTTAGATTTTGGTTGATCGGATTATCCTTATTATCTGATTCCGTATACATATGCCCTGAAATACGCCAGCGTTTAGCTGTATGCGAAACACCTGCAGACCATGTAAAACGATTATAATTTCTATTGGTGTATTGATATTCTACTAAAAACCGATCAGTAGAAGTTACTAAATGTTGATTGGTAAAAGTAATTTCTCCCGTGATGTAATCGATGATATAATCTTTTTGCTCTCCTTGGACCAATAAAATTCCGTTTCTATACACCCTTTCACTTCCCGCAATGATTAAAATATAAGCTTCGTTTTGATTTCCGATCAGGCGATAAGGTCCTTGATTCCCTTCATTCCCTGTAAAATTATAACTTGCATATTCTCCTCTACTTAGACTCCCCGAGGCAGAAATCGTAGTTTGACTCTCTTCTCCTTTGATTGTGTGTGAAGCAAGTAAACCAGTTACCTTTCTTTGAAATCGACCAAAATAATTTTGGTTTTCTAAATCAATATGCCCAGCTACAACTTTACTGTTATCTGTAAACATTTCGATAAAAATACGTTCAAATTGATCTAAACTTTGGGTATATCCATCTACTTCTAAAGGGGCATTGGTGTCTGAAATCGTAGCTCGAATACCCACTTTATCAGACAAGTTTCCATTTAATTGAAGGTTAAAAGATGATTGAACCGAAGACCCTTGTTGATTTCCAAACATCAACCCTCTTACTAAAGTTCCTTTTGAATTGAGTCCTTCCAATAAATCTGCGTCATCTTTCCCCTCTTTCCCCAGAACAAGTGCATTCGTTTCTGAAGCTGAGGGCACAATGAGCGATGGATCTAGCGGATATGTGACAATAGTTTTAAAGTCTGGATGTACATAATAAGACACTTTGATAGAATCTCTTATCGAAGAACTTAAGTAAATTAGGTTTCCTTCAATCTTGTAAAATTGATTAGAAATTTCTTTCCCTGACAAATCATAAATTTTGAACTTTTCTGGTAGTATCTGCAATGAATCTAAAACAACAGTATCTTGTACAGCTATAGTTTTTTCTCTGAAATTAGGGTTCTGCCAATCAATCTGTGCATGCATACACAAAGAAAACATAAGACCTATGATCGTAAATAATACCCTCAATTTCATTGAATAACGTGAAGATAGCTATTGTGTTGTGCTTTTCGGGCTTTTATAATAATTCTTGTAAAAGTGAATGGCTAAACCACCAGCTCTAAAAAGCATCCAAATCGTAAAACTATACCAGATACCTTCTATTCCAAATCCTAAGTATCTGAATAAAAACATAGCAGGAATAAAACCCACTAAAAGCGCAATCACAAATACATTCCTCAATAGCGCTGTCTTTCCTAAGCCTTTATAAACCCCATCAAATAAAAATGCCACAGCATTAAGGGGTTGCATCAATGCTACAATCCAAAAAGCACTAAAAAATACGCTCAAAACTGTCTCTGATTTAGTAAGAAACCTTCCGATAGGATAATAAAATACGAGATATATTCCCCCTAACATAATACCCAATAAAAGCATAATCTTTACTAAGTCCAAGACTAAATTCTTTAATTGCACAAGATTTTTCGCACCAAATAGCTTCCCAGAAATAGCACTACCCGCATGGGCATAACCATCTAATAAAAAGGAAGAAAACAACCATACTTGAATCAACAAGGCATGTGCTCCAACAAATTGATTTTCTCCTTCACCACCCAAAACTGTCGCAAATCGAAAAGCTAAAAACAAGGCGGCATTCAATGAAAGCGTTCTCAAAAATAAATCAAAACTCATCGTGAGTGTTTTCCTAAAATCTGGGTGTAAAGGCCAGGTATATTTTAATCTAAAAGGAGTTTTACCATACATATACAGAAGTGCTAAAACAAACATTACAAATTGAGCCGATAAACTAGCCCAAGCGATGCCTTCTACATTAAAATCAAATACAAAAACTAATAATAAATCTAGTAAAACATTGAGCACGCCACCTACCATGGCAATTTTCATAGACCAAGATGTATTTTGAAAACCCCTAAACACACCAAAAATTGTGAATGTAAGCAGCGTAAGAGGAAATCCCCAAACCCTGATATGAAAATAGCGTACACAAACTTCTAGCAATTGACTTTCTGCCCCATACAGATGAAATATTTCTTCTGCAAAAAAGTAGGCAAGGGTAGATATAACAAGAGAAATAAATAAATTAAAATACAAAAGCTGAGAAACAAGTGGTTTTAACCTATTAATTCTTTTTTGCCCAACACCATGAGAAACCAATGCAGAAATAGCATTTGATGTCTGCAAGAAAATCCAAATCATAGCAGATAAAAATGAACCTACCAATCCTATGGCACCTAAAGCTTCATCTGGGTTTACAGGCAATCTGCCAGCCACTGCAGTATCCGTCAAGGAAATAAGAGGTTCTACAATTCCCGCAAATATAGCTGGAATCGCCAACACATTAATTTCTTTATAAGATATCTTTGAACTCATGATTTCACAAAACTAAGAAACCATGCCTACAGAAAATATTAATATGATCGAAAATTTCTACTTTTTTGATTTTAAATTCTTTATGAAAAGCCCTATCTTTATGGTCTAGATTTTTAAACTAAAAATAAATTATATGAAAGTTACTGTTGTAGGTGCCGGAGCCGTTGGCGCTAGTTGTGCAGAGTATATTGCACTTAAGAATTTTGCTGCAGAAGTTTGCCTTTTAGATATCAAAGAAGGATATGCAGAGGGAAAAGCGATGGATTTAATGCAAACTGCCTCTTTGAATGGGTTTGATACTAAAATCGTTGGTTCTACTAATGATTATAGCAAAACAGCAAATTCTGATGTGGCTGTAATTACTTCTGGTATTCCAAGAAAACCAGGGATGACTCGTGAAGAGCTTATCGGAACCAATGCTAAAATTGTGAAATCTGTTATCGATCAATTGGTAGAGCACTCTCCAGAGGTAACTGTAATCGTAGTAAGTAACCCAATGGATACCATGGCTTACCTCGTACACAAAGCAACTGACTTACCAAAGAATAGAATCATCGGTATGGGTGGAGCTTTAGACAGCGCACGTTTCAAATACAGATTAGCTGAAGCTTTAGATTGCCCTATCTCTGACGTAGACGGATTGGTGATTGGTGCACACTCTGATACTGGAATGGTTCCATTGACTCGTTTAGCGACTAGAAATGGAGTTCCTGCAGGTAAGTTTGTAAATCAAGCTAAATTAGACGAAGTAGAACAAGAAACACGTGTTGGTGGAGCTACTTTAACTAAATTATTAGGAACTTCTGCATGGTATGCACCAGGAGCAGCCGTATCAGAATTGGTAAGAGCAATTGCACAAGACAGCAAAAAAATGTTCCCTTGTTCTCTATACTTAGAGGGTGAATACGGACAAAGTGATATTTGTATGGGGGTTCCTGCAATCATCGGTGCTAATGGCGTAGAGAAGATTGTAGAAATCGAATTAAACGAGGATGAGAAAGCCAAATTCAATGAAGCGGCTGACAAAGTACGTGAAGTGAATAAAGCTTTAGATGCTTAATCCAGCTTCTTAGACTTATTAAATAAAGAGCTATTTTTGATTACGAATAGCTCTTTTTTAATTCTATAATTTAAGCCAAATTAAATCTCTCTTTGGCATATTTTTAGAAACTGTTCTTTAAAATCTTCTTACTATGCAAAATCTATCTCTTCTTTGTATCATATTCAGTTTAATGTCCATCCAAATTTATGCACAAGAGCCCGGCAAGGCTGGAGAACTTTTAATGAACGAAATCGGTAATGACAAAGCTGCTGTAATTCAAAATCGAGAATCAGATCAAGCAGTTAAAAAACCTCGCAGCACAGATAACTATCAATGGAGTTATAATACTGGAAATTCAGAGGTTTTTATTAGAATTCCGGAAAGAGGGCGTTTTACCGTGCAAGTAGCCGATCAATCGATAAGTAATTCGAATGGGAAATATAGATTTTTTGACTTAAGAGCAGGTATAAGTACTGTTGCCATCTATCAAAATGACTTCTTACTTTATAGAACGAGAATCAATGTTACTCGTAATAGCAGAATTATGCTTGATTTCTTTTCTGACTATGGATTATACTTATTAAGTGTCTATCCAATTCTAAATAACCCGTATGGTGTCAATGAATGGGATGAATTATGGAACAGACCCTATGATGGTCGCTGGAACAATCCTAGCCATCAATTTCAATTTGATACGATGAACCAAACATCATTCAATCGTTTTATGAGCACGCTTAAGAAAGAAAGTTTTGATGAAGGAAAAATACGTTTAATTGAATCAACTGCTAAGGATATTTATTTTACGGCAGAGCAAATTAAAGAAATGATTAGCCTCTTCAGTTTTGATGATAATAAACTAGATATAGCAAAAAAACTGTACGCCCAATGTGTTGACAAATATAATTATTACCTTGTAAATGAAGCTTTTTCCTTTAGCAGTACCAAGGAAAAACTACAAGATTATATCAGAAAAATTAGATAAAAGTTTAAAACTTAAGCCTCAACTGATCGTATGCTAAATGCATGTTCTCTGGGAGTTTTTTTTCTACTTCTGCATAAAATCCCATTTCGTGACTTATGTGGGTGAAATAGGTCTTATTTGCATTGATTTCTTTAGCGTATGCTATCGCTTCGTCTAAAAGTAAATGGGCGTGGTGCGGTATCTTTTGACGCAGGGCATCAATTACTAAAATTTCTAAATTTTGTAGCAAAGGCATGGTTTCTTTCGGAATCGTCTTTACATCTGTAAGATATGCCAAGTCGCCTATTCTAAAACCTAGGATATCTAACTTGCCATGTAAAACTCCTAAAGGAATTACCTCTAAACCACCTATCATAAATGACTCATTTACAGTTACTTCTTCTAACTCAAATGAAGGCACACCTGGATATTTATGTTTTGCAAAAGCATACGGAAAACGCATTTTAATTGCTTCTAAAACCCTGTGAATGCTGTAAATTTTGGGTTTCACCATGCTTTGAAATAAAATAGGTCGCATATCGTCTAACCCTATGATATGATCATTATGCTCATGGGTAATCAACACGCCATCTACGTGAGATAAATTTTCTCTTAACATTTGCTGTCTAAAATCTGGACCACAATCTATTAAGATTTGTTTTCCTTTCGCTTTAATGACGACTGCAGACCGTAGCCTTTTATCTTTAGGATCCTCTGAAAGACACACGGGATGCGTACAACCAATGGGCGGAACACCTTGAGAAGTTCCAGTTCCTAAAAATATTATTTCATTCTCTTTTTCCAACATAATTTTGGTAAATTTACCCAATATAATTCAATTCAAAAAAGTTATGTCTACAAACCCAAGACCACTTACTCCGAAACAAAAAGCATTAGAAATCAATCTTGATAGAAATATCTATGGGACTTTTGCAGAAATAGGAGCGGGACAAGAGACCGTGCGTTTCTTTTATCGCGCTGGTGGTGCTTCAGGAACTTTAGCAAAAGCAATGTCTGCTTACGACAAGGACTTCTCTGATGCAATCTATGGTATGGAGAGTGATGGCCGTTATGTGACGGAAAAGCGTTTGAATAAAATGCTGGATCATGAGACTAAGTTGATGGAAGAGCGTCTAGACAAAGAGCAACATGCAGATCAAACTTTCTTTACCTATGCCAACACAGTGACCACCATAGATTATGCTAAAAAATACAAAGGGCATGGTTGGGTAGGTCTTAGATTTCAGGTAACACCGAATGAAGCGTATAATGACATCATCTTACACGTAAAATTTAAAGAACAATCTGCCCAATTACAACAAGAAACCCTAGGTGTTTTAGGGGTAAATTTGATCTATGGTGCTTATCATATGCATGATAACCCAAGAAAGTTGATGGAATCGCTCTATGATACCTTAGATAGCGATCAGCTAGAGATAGATATGATTAACTTTTCTGGACCTAGTTTCCGATATGTAGATAATCGTTTGATGAGTTTACATTTATTGAAAAATGGAATGACAGAGGCGGTAATGTTCGGCCCAGATGGCTACAACATCTTACCTGCTGATTTACTTTATAAAAAGAACATTTTTGCCCTGCGTGGTAGTTTCCGACCTGTTACAAATGTGAATATAGACATGCTGAATAGTGGGTTAGAAATGTTTAAAAAAGACAATAGTGAAATCAATGAAAGTAATTTGCGTGTTTTATTTGAAATTACTTTAACTAACTTGAAACAAGAAGGGGAAATTGATGAAAGAGATTTCTTAAACAGAGCTGATATTTTATGTAAACTAGGTTACAATGTTCTTATTTCAAATTACCAAGAATATTATAAACTGGTAGAGTATTTCTCTGGATTTACTAAAAATAGAACCCAAATTGGCCTTACCATGGGGGTAAACAACTTACTAGCGGTTTTCCAAGAAGAATATTATTCTGATTTAAGTGGTGGTATCATGGAGGCTTTTGGTAAATTATTTAAACGCAATGTGAAGATTTATCTATACCCTTACTTAGATAAAGAAACGAATGAAATCTTAAATTCCGATAATTTAAAAGTAAGCAATCATTTGAAAGAATTGTATAAATACTTTAAACATACAGAGCGAATTGAAGATATTAAAAACTATAACCCAGAGAACTTAAAAATTCATTCAAGAAAAATATTACGAATGCTAAACAACTGTGAAGTTGGTTGGGAAGATAGTTTACCCGGAGATATTGCAGAATTAATTAAAGAAAGAAGCATGTTTGGTTATAGTGAAGAGAAATGTAGATTTATCTTACCCAAAGACCGCGTGTAACCATACGCTTATCGTAAAATCCTTTTGCCAAACCGAATTTAAATTAAATTCGGTTTTTTTAATTCGATTCAGATTCTTCTTGTAATTGTGCCTCGTATAAGCTTTTATATTCTCCATCTACAGCTAATAAAGATTCGTGTGTACCTTCCTGTATGATGCTACCATTTTCTAGTACGATGATTTTTTCTGCATGCTTGGCAGATGAAATTCTATGGGTAACGATTAAGGTCGTTTTTGCTTTAGAAGCTTCTTGAATGTTTTGAATAATCTGCTCTTCTGTAGTGGTATCTACTGCAGACAAACTATCATCAAATATTAATATCTGAGGTTTCTTGATCAAGGCTCTCGCTATCGAAATTCTTTGTTTCTGCCCACCAGATAGCGTAACACCTCTCTCTCCTACTTTGGTTTCATAACCTTGCTGGAAATTTTGAATATTATGATGTACATCTGCTTTTTTCGCATAGTCTTCTATAATATCTTGTGAAACATCATCCATTGCGAAGGCTATATTATGACTTAATTTTTCTGAAAACAGAAACGCTTCTTGCGGTACAAACCCTATTTGAGTTCTCAAGGAATTTAATTCATAGGATTTTAATGGAATACCGTCAATCAAAATTTCGCCTTCATTGGGATCATACAACCGTGCTACCAGTTCTACCAATGTTGTTTTACCAGACCCCGTTCTACCTAGAATAGCCATCGTAGTACCAGCAGGTAAATGAAAACTCACTTGATTTAATGCTTTGATTCCTGTATTTTCATAAATAAATGAAACATTCTTGAATGTAATTTCTCCTTTAATCTGTTTTACTACATCTCCTGTATTTTTAACGTGAGGTTCCGCACTTAAAAACTCATTAATCCTCTTCATAGAAGCCTCTGCCCGTTGCACCACCATAGATATCCACCCTAGAGAAACAAAGGGCCATATCAACATATTTAGATACATAAAGAACTGTGCAAGCGTTCCTAATTCTGTAATTTCACCATTAATATACTCCACTCCACCAGCATATAGAATCATGATCTGGCTTAATCCTATAACGATTAACACCAAGGGTGAAAAAAATGCTTGAATGTTGGCTAAGTTTAAAGCTTTTGTTTTATATACCGCTGCTTTTTCTGCATATGCTTCTTTGATTCGGTTTTCTTTATTAAAAGACTTAATAACGCGAATCCCAGAAAAAATATCTTGTACATAAGAAGATAAATTAGATTGTTCTTCTTGTACTTCTCTACTTTTCTTATTGATTTTACTACTGATAAAATAAATTAAAACAGAAAGTACAGGCAAAGGTGCCAAGGTGTAGAGCGTTAAAGACCTATCAATCAGCAACATTTCTACAATAAGAATAATAGAAAGCGTCACTAAATTAATCGGATACATAATCCCAGGACCCAGATATTGCCTCACATAACCCACATCTTCACTGATGCGATTCATCAAATCACCGGTTCTATTCAGCTTGTAGAAGGTTTGATCTAGCACCTGATAATGTTGAAATATTTCATTCTTTAAATCAAATTCAATGTAACGAGAGGCTACAATAATCGTTTGTCGCTGTAAGAAAGTTAAAAACCCACTAATGATTGGCAATCCAATAATGAGTCCTCCATAGAGCAACAGTTCATCAAAGTCGGTATTATCTTGTTGATTGCTAAAAGATTCATCTATAAAGTTAATTGCCTTACCCACAAATCTTATGGAATAAACTTGGATAAAGTTGGAGGCAAGAATAAATAACGCCCCCAGCAAGATGCGCCATTTATACTTATAGATTAGGCTATTTAATGTGAGAAGTTCTTTCATAAATGATAGTGCAAAATTACATTTATTTTAATGGATGCAGAAATTAAATGATAGACTCTAGACATTTTTGACGATAAAAAGTTAGCTCCATAGAGGTATCCAAAACAATTAAATATGAGCATTAAAATAATATTACCTTTCAACCGATACTTCCTATAAGTATTATGTACTGTCTCACTTGGTGGAAAACTACGTTGTAATGAATTTACACCTCTACAAAATAAATACGCTAACTTTGTATTCATTTAGCATGCGTAAGGTTTATAACGTTAACTATTGATGTATTTTATGTTTAAAAGAATCTTGATTGTCTTATCTCTTCTATTGCTGCAGCCATCTATCCTCAATGCGCAGAATTTTCCTCAAGAAGGGTATGAAAAGACGATTCAAAAATTTAACTTGTTGCTATTTAATCAACAATTTCCAGAAGCGTTTAATTTATTAGAATCACAAAGTAAAAGTATCAACACCATTGATATTGAGACCAGAACACAATTATATTTTCTATACAGTAAATATTATCTATTCACAGAAGATTTAGACAAAGGAAAGGAGTTCGCAGAAAAATCATATAAAATAAGTCAAGAAAGCACTCAGCCACTTGCTAAGGCTTATGGTCTCTATGCCATGGCCTATTATTATCATCAATTGGATTTGGTAGATATGGCTTTTGATAACATTCAACAAATCATGAATGTAATAGATATTGAACAATATCCATATTTCGCTAACAAGATATATTATCGGCTTTATAATATCTATACCGTATGGGATGACCCAGAGCAAACCAACTTCTATGCTCAAAAAGCATTAGAATATGCTACCAAAACGAATAATTATGAGGCACTTTCTAATGCCTATTCTGCCAAGGCCGCTGCCATGACCAATATGTATAATCACACAGATAATACAGTGTACCAAGATAGCGTATTGTACTACTTACAACAATCTGCCAATATACCCCCCAAATTTGCCAACCAAATAACGTTAAGGACAAAAACCATTGCGAAGCTAAATCTAGCCAATCATTATTTTCAAGCATTAAGAGAAGATGACATGCGAAATACAGCAGCGAAGGATAGCATTAATAAATATTTAGATTTAATAGGAACCATACCACCTAGCATAGATCAAAATTATGATTTGCGTGCCGCTGTTCTTGGAATGAGATCGCAAGTTGCATTAGCTGAAGGGAATTTAGAAGCAACCGAAGATTATTTATTAACAGCATATCGCAACTTACGCAATGATGCCATAAGACCAGCATACTATCGCCTTTTTAATGTGACGATCGGGCTATATGAATTATATAGCCGTAAAGAGAATTTTAAAAAAGCTTTTGAATACCTGAAAATTAATCAAGCTTATAAGGATTCTATCTTTAATGAAAATAGAATACAGGAAGTTCACTCACTAGAAGCTAAATACGAGAATCAACGCATCAAAGAGGAACTTTCTTATATGGAGCAAAAGAGTGAATTAAGGAAAATTCAAAATTACCTATTGATTGGCATTTGTTTCTTAGCATTAGGCTTAATTTATTCCCTCAGAAAAAACTATTTAAAGAAAATTGCATTACAACATGAGAGAGCTTTTGCCCTTGAAAAAGAAAAGGCTGAGGCTGAGGCTCAAGTAAATCTAGAAAAAGAAAAGCAAGCCAGATTATCGGCAGAGCGTAAAGTCTTGAAGCTAGAGAACGAGAAGATGCAAAAAGAGGTGATGGTAAATACGCTTCAAATTAAAAGAAAAAATCAATTATTAGAGGAAATTAAAGATCAAATCACCAAGCTCGATAATCCTATAGAAATAGAAAAAACTCTGAAACAGGAAAAGAGAATTGAAAAAAGCTTGAATGATACAGTAAATGAATTTGAAGATATTAATCCGCTCTTCTTTAATAAATTAAAAGAATATTCAGATAATAAATTAACATCTTTAGATTTAAAATATGCCGCTTATTTTCATTTAGGGCTTTCTACCAAAGAAATTGCACAGATCTTTAATGTAGAGCCTAAAAGCATTCGAATGACTAAATATAGATTGAAACAAAAATTAAATTTACCGAAAAAACAATCTATAGAAGAATTCTTTGAAGAAATTTTAAAAGATTAAAACTTTTCACTCTCCATCATGAATTTAAAAAAAGAACTATATCTATGCTGTCTTGAGAGCATAAACCAACGTCTAAAAGTATGCGCCAGCCGTATTGAATCTATAAAAAATGACCTTGGGAGTGAAACAAAAAGCTCTGCAGGAGATAAGCATGAAACAGGTCGTGCGATGCTACAATTTGAAAGAGAAAAACTTGGTTTTCAACTAGCGACCATAGAACACGAAAAGAAATTACTAGAGAATTTCAATCCAAATGCTGTTCATACCCAAGTAAGATTTGGGAGTATTGTAAAGACAACACAACACGCTTACTTTATAATGATTAGCGCAGGAATTCTAAAAATAAACGATGAATCCTTTATTTCTATTTCACCACAATCTCCTATTGGTCAGATGATGATGCACAAGGTTGTTGGAGATTGTATTTCTTTTAGAAAAAACACCTTTGAGATCACAGAAGTGATATAATTAAATCCTAAAATTTAATTTCTAAAGCAGCATCTTTCATTTCATTAGAAACATTTAAAATATTTTTAAGGAATAATTCATTGCCTTTAGTTTCCTCTGCCTGTTGTGCATCACTTAAAATTTCTTCTAGAGCAGGACATTCTAATGATTGATTCCCTAAAATATATTGCTTCACCTCATCAAGAGTGAAGAGAATATCTCGCAAATATGCAAAGTCTATATCTTTAAAATCTAAGTTTTGTCGATGCACCCCAAATGCAGAAATGTAGCTCAAGAGTGTATGATTTAAATAAGTAAAGTTCCTAGCAGAAGTAAGAAGCTTACGTTTAGATTTAGGCTCAATGCGCATACTTTTCCATACTTGTGTCAAAGCGTTATCTGCACGGTGTGCACTGCGTTGATGATGTAAGTAGGCCTCATCAGGAATCTCTTTGTTCATCACAGCTTCTAGGTATCTCACATTGCGATCAATAGCTTTAATCAACAAAGGCTTTAAATGCTTGTATTGCCACTCTGGCCAAATAAACATGATAGATAAATATGCTAAAATAGATCCGATTAAAGTATCAATAATCCGAGGTGTCATAACAGCAATTCCAGATCCATTTTGCAAATTATAAACCTCTAAAACATACACGGTAATAAAGATAGCTGCAAGAATATAATTGGTGTTTAAAAATTTAAAAAATAAATACATACTGATGATTAGAATTACCAATTGCCCTAAAGGGGTTGGAACTAAAATCGCGAGTATGATTCCTATTAAAACTCCTAGTAGCGTACCAATAATTCTTCTAAAAAATCTTTGTCTGGTAGCGTTATATGTTTGTTGACAAACAATTAAAGAGGTCAACAAAATCCAAGCTCCCAGAGGTAAATCAAAAGTAACCATAATGATATATCCCGCAAGAAAACAGAGGCTTAAGCGCACTGCATGTCTAAATCTGGCATTCTTTACTGCAAGTATATCTTTCCACTTACCAACCTCCTGCTTTACACTTATTAATTTTTGTTCAGGATATTTATTTTGGGACAAGCTTTCTTCTATAGAACTGATATTATTAAACAAATAAGAAATGCTTCCCTGCTCCGTATAACCATCCTTTTCGACCAAAATCCTCAATGCATTTTTAGTCCATGTTAAATCTGAAGGGGTTTTATATTGGGTGTTCTTTAATACACTCGCTGCATAATGGTTGGTAGCATCCCCAATTTCAAATAAAAGCTTACCAAAACCTTTAACAAGCATAGCATTCTCTGCTTTTTTACTGATTAAATCATAAGGCTCATGACTGGAAACCGCTCGCTCATGCATATTTTGCAACCGATTCCATTCAAAAATATATCGTTGTAATTTTTTTTGTTCATGAGATGAGATGACCTGATTATATTGCTGTAATAGGGCTTTAATCTTCTCCGTTTGCGAGAACAATTCTATATTAATTAATGCTAGTTCATTTCGTATTTCCTCTTGCTCCTCTGCCGTACTTGGAAAGAACTTTGCTTTGGTTTTCATATATTTCCCGAGCATGTTATAACCCATTGCCACTTCATTCTTCAAAGCCTGAAAAGGATTGGTATAAACTAAAATAATAGTGGAAGACATATAAATCAATACACCAGCGCAAAATAAAAGCGGTGTCAGATACCATGCCCCAGCCTCTGGGGCATCAATAATCATGGTGTAGATGATAATTAATACAGAACCAAATCCTAGACTAGCATAAGATGATTTATAGCTACCCACTATCGTAAGAAGTAATGTAGCAATCACTAAAAATGATCCGAAAGCCCAAGGATAAGGCATTAAAATTTTTGTCAAAGAAGAAAAAATAAAAAATAAAACCGTAATAATAAGTGTAGATTTAATTGCTGGTTTTATATGAATATCATTTTCTGTAAGGGCTGTCGCTACAATCCCTAAACCTACAAGTAAACCCCATTTTGGATAACCAAATAAATAAAATAGGAACAAACTAAAAACTGCACTGACGGTAATGCGTAGAGCCTTTAAGTTACTAGGCCGCGTTAAAAAATGATTAATCCAGAATTTATGAAGGCTCTTGGCGTAATTCTTCACTGTTTTTTATAAATTAAATGACGCTGCAAAGTTAAGAGCTTATTCAAAGTAATCTACTTTTTAAATCATTTAATTTTTTTGAAATCTTGTTTTAAACCAAGCTTAAATGGCTTTTCAATAAAAGTGAGTGCAACACCTACTAAAATGATCATACCACCAATAAAAGCTTGTAAACTTATATATTCTCTCAATATCAAACTTGCTAATAAGCTTGCAAATACTGTTTGGCTTAACAAACTTAAAGAAACCCTCGTAGCGCGCATGTACTTGGTCGCATAACTAATTAGCAACCATGCAAATAATTGACAAAACACCCCTCCAATAATTAGAATAAACCATTCATTTGAACTAAATCCTGTGAAAGGTTCGTTATGAATATAATTGACTGATCCTAAGATTATACTGGCTGTAGCGGTATTAATCAACATATAAGGAAATACGGCTACTTCTTCTAGAATAACCTTAGAAGTTAAAATATATACGGCGTATAGAATAGCAGATGAAATTCCCAAAATAAACCCTCTATCAAACGATAAATCTGCAAAAACCTCCCAGCCAATAAATGTAACCATTCCTAAAACAGCCACGGCTGAACCAATCCAGAAATTACGTTTTGGTTTATTGGGTAAAAAGAGAAAAGTAAAAATCCCCACAAAAACAGGTGCTAAATTAGTGAGCAAAGTACCTTGTGTGGCAGATGAGGCCTCTATCGCTAAGTTCCAGCAATACACATCTAACCCAAATAACAATCCACAAAATATACTACCTAACAATAGTTTGCCCTTTGGCAAAGCCATGTTTTTCCAGAATAAGACAGGCAATAAACAAACAGCAGAAATAAACATTCTGTAGAATGCAGAAACCACTGATAAATCACCAAGTGCTTTAACCAAAACAGGATAAATAGATATTAGAAATATCCCCATTCCTAAGGCTATTCTTGCTTTATTTTTTTGCCACATGTTGATGGATTAAAACAACTACAAAATTATGGGTATTTTTTCTAATGTAATACCCTAAAACGCCTAAAATTATAGCATAAAAAAGGGCTAGAGAAATATTATTCTAGCCCTTTGATAAAACACATAAGTGTTACCCTTAATACATGATTAATTCATTCTTAACTGCTCCTCCAACGCAATTGTTCTAGGGAACAGAATATTATTTTCTAAGTGAATGTGATGGTGCAGATCATCCTCAAATTCCTTGAGCATAGCAAAAGTCACTTTATATGTGCTACATGCATCTGCCGGTGGCGTATAATTATCACTTAATGCCGCAATTTTTCTGAAACGTTCCCCTTCTACGTCATGCTCACCCATCATTACCTCTATCGGGTTTTCTGCTTTCCCGAAGTGAGGTTGTTCTAATGTAGTCGTTCCTTGTTGTGCTTTTACAACCTTGCGCACATAAGGGAATAGAATTAATTCTTCTTTTTTTAAATGTGCTGCAAGGTCTTGCGTACTCGCCATAAAATGTTGATAAATTTCTAATAACTCTGGATGTCTCTCACCGTGAACTTGACTCACCTTATATAAGAACGGAATGATCTCTTGTGATTTCTCTTCCACATATCTATGATGTTTCTTTTCTATATAATCTGCTAATAAATCCAAAGGCCAAGATTTAAAATCAATATTTTCATCATTAGAACTATTGTAAACCTCGCTCAACTCTCTAAGCACTTTCTCACTATCTATTTTCTTTCTCGTGCACGCATCTTCTATAGATCTATTCCCTTGGCAGCAGAAATCTATCCCATGTTTCTTGAACACAGAAGCAGTCTTATAATTATCTGCAACCAATTTCCCGATATTACTTTGCGCTGTTAGTTCCATTTTCTTGATTAATTTTAAAGTTTGTTAAATATCTGTTTTTAATTGTACCAAGCCTTTTTCTAAGTTATGGGCCAGGCTCAAAAGCGTTGTTTTATTTAGCATTAATTCTAAATCTGTTCTAATCTTTTTATATTCCTCATGAATGGGACATGGCCTGCTATCATCGCATTGGGATAAACCTAATCCACAAGCACTATATACCCCATCTCCATCTAATATTTTCACAATATCTAATAGGGTAATCTTTTCCATTTGCGAGGATGAAATTTCATAGCCTCCATGAACACCCATTACAGAATTTATAATTTGATGCTTAGATAAAGTCTGCAGCACCTTGGCTGTAAAGGCTATGGGTGAATTGATTTCTGTGGCCACATCTCCCACACGTACCCTATTCTTTTTAAGAGATTGTTGGGCAATGAAAACCATCGCTTTGATACCATATTCACAAGATTTAGAAAACATTTATCTATTAATTTGAAAGCAAAGTTAAACAAAATCATTTTAACTCGGACAAAGTTATCCGAGTTAAGAACATGAGATTTGTCAACTGTTCTATTTTGACTACAAGAAGAAAGAATAACTTCTACTTTCTATTTAAATCTGTAATCAAAAGAGGATTGTCTTTTTGCAGCTTATCCAATAATTTTTTGGCTTCTTCTTTAGTTGGATTTAGTTTTAATTTCTCATATTCCGAAGAGGTAATACCTACTATTTGCAGAAACTGAACTTCCCCATGTGGTGTATCAATTTTTTTTAATTCTGGATCTTGAATAAAAGCAAGTGCCGTAATCTCTGTTTCTGTCTCTAAACGAATAGGACCATTCGCTGGAATAAAATGATATTCCTCAAACCAATTTCCAGATTCAAATACATATCTGGCTAAATTCTGCATCAAGGACACCACCCATTTCGGTTCGCCTTTATCTTCCTCAAACGGTGCAAGTCGAAAAGTAAACTCGAAACCCCATTTGCTATATTCTGTTCCAAGACTTTCCTCATCATAATATAAATTGGACATACCATAAGATACAAAGTGATTATGAGATTGTTGTGTCTCACTTTTATACATGCTAACTCCATCCAAAGGGTCTTCTCCACCAAGACTATATTTTAATATTGTAGCATAATGTTTAGGCTCTTGTTTTGGATATAACTTTTCCGTTGCCTCATCTATACAAAGCCACCCAACAGGTTTTTCTTCCCCTTTTATTTTATACTTTTTTCTGTATTCTTCTAGGTTCATGATGTTTTAGTTATTTAAAATTAAAAGATAAACAGTTATTTATGAATTAAATATTAAGAAATAATTAAAACTTAATATTGTATTTTTCAATTAAAATTAGAGACTACTGATCAATTATTTTAATTCTGCATAGGAAGTGGCTTTTTAGCCTAGCCATGACTG
>JBPCUN010000147.1:0-4715 GCA_051011115.1 Weeksellaceae bacterium | reverse complement strand
TACTTCCAAATTTTTCGAAGCATAAGATGCTGGATTTCTTAAGTTTAAATGAATACTGTCCGAATATACACTCAACCCTCCCATGCTTCTGTTCTCTACGGTTCCTTTAAATTTTAAGTTACCCATGCCATAAAATGAATATGGTGAGGCCGTGCCTTCCTGTGAGTAACTTTGAATTGCAAAAAATGCAATAAAAACGAATACCAGTTTTTTTATCATTCGGTTGAATTAAATTGTAAAATATGGTTCAATCCTTCTAAAAGGAAATTTGAGTTGGCAAATATGCTACTTTTTAATTGTTTAGACAAAAAATTAGCATCACCACCTGTTAAAATAACTGTTAAATCTGAATATTTTTCTTTATAAGCCTCTATAACACCTTCCATTTCATTTAAAACACCAAAAACAACCCCAGAATGAATGGCTTGTTCTGTGGACTGTCCTATAAAATGATCGGGACGCTTTGTATCCAATAACGGTAAATGGGCCGTTAAATTATTTAATGCTTGATATCGCATCCGCAAGCCTGGTGAAATGGCTCCTCCCAAGTAGCTGTTTTCTTTGGTTATAAAATCGTAGGTAATGCATGTTCCTGCATCTATAACCAACACATCTTTTCCTGAAAATTGAGCAGAAGCAGCACTCACCAAAGCCAACCTATCCACTCCCAATGTTTTGGGGGTCCCATAAAGATTTTTAAAAGGCATTTTGGTTTCATAATTCAATACAACCACTGGCAAGCGCTTTTTTAGCTGCTTTAGCGCCAAATCATGCAAGTTCCCAACAGAGGAAAGGATACAAGCATCTATTTTGGGATACCTTTCTAAAATAGTTTCAAACGCATGTTGGAAAGCCTGTAGCTCAACCACAGTTTTAAAAACCATGTCATGATCCTGAAAGACAGCTAATTTAACAAAAGTGTTCCCAACGTCTACAACTAAATTCATATCTTAAATTAAGTTTGTAAATTTACAAAACCATTTTTTATTTATTTTCTTTTGGCGAATAATAAAAATGAATATATATTTGCACCCGCTTGAATGATTGAAAACATTTGATTTTAATTGTCCAAGTCCGCAAATAAGCGACTGGTGCCTTAGCTCAGTTGGTAGAGCAAAGGACTGAAAATCCTTGTGTCCCTGGTTCGATTCCTGGAGGCACCACCATCAAGAAGCCTTAAATATTTGACAACAAATGATTTAGGGCTTTTTTGGTTTATAGGGTGTACAACATAGTGGGACTACGGATCAAGACCAATTGTTGTGTTTATGCAAAAATTGTTGTTAATCTATACAGGAAGAATTCCACGTTTTTTACTCCTCTAAATTGAGCCCTAAGATAAGTTTTGTTTCTTTGTGTTATTGTATGCACATTTTTATCCTCTTTGAGTTCTTTGATCATTGATCGTGTTTCTTTAGTCCCAAAAATGGATTGTGCAAAAATTCTCAATTTAGCACCTAAATTAAACCAAGAACTATTGTTCTTGTTGTATCAATCTGCTTTCCATCTGGGTCTATATATAATATAGGATTTTGAGATACATAAGCAAAAGAAGAAATACTCAGATACTTCTCCGTTAACAGGTCAACACTCAGCCAAATACTGGTTTTAGGGTCGTAATATCTTGCTCCATAATAGTAACTCATAGTGCCATCTTCACATTAAATTACAATAATCTAATTTCTTGGATTTAAGCATTGACGAATTGCATATTACTAGCTTACTCTTTGTTAGTTGATTTATTAAATTTTGATTAATCAATTTTTATTAAAAAAATTTAATTTATAACCCCCAAGAAAAATATCATCATCTATTATAATGAAATTAAATGATTCATGAAGAGATTTATTATTCTTTTGAGCATAATGGTATTCAATGAAGGATATCTCTGTATTGTTTGAATTAATCAGTGATTTATTAAAATATTCTCTACTTTCAGCTTTTATTCCTAAATTTTTTGTTTTATCGATGTAGGATATAAACATTTCATAACTATATTTTTCTTTAAAATCAGAATGAAAACTATTGTAAACCTCTAAATATTTTTCATTATTCAAAAGGAATATTGTTTTTTGCAAAAGTTCAATTGATTTTTCAATATTTGATTTATACTGTTTGTTTAAAAGTTTTGTGTTCTTAATAATTTCAACTACTATAGCTCTTATTTCATTGTAGGTTTTAGGCTTGTCATCTTTATCATATCTTAACTGAAAGTAAATTTCTTCTTCTTTTGTTATGTTTTTGAAAAATTTCAAACTATTAATATCTGTTTCATGAAATCCTTCTATATTGTTTTGAAAAATTTCAATCCAATTATTATTAATGATATCATCATATAAGAAATTGTTGTAATAATGATTTTCAAAAACATCAATTTTATCAATCTCATCAATAACTATTGGGCTAGTATTGCAAGAAAAAATTAACAAAAAAACTATAAGCTTTAAATGATATTTCATATTAGACAACTATTATACTTTTATATTTTCCAGAATATTTAAGAGTTTATTATTAGAATAATATGCGACTTCATAATATTCACCTTTGTATTGATTTAATAAAATCATGATTGCATTCGAATTTTTAGTTTTTATAACCTTTATATTTATGACTTCTTTATTCACTAATTGTATTGATAATAGATATTCTTTAATGTAAATTGGATGATTTGGGTTTTCAATACTATATTCTTTAACTCCATCTATAATTTTTTTAATTTCAATTAAATTTGTAGAGTTATAATAATAGTTTTCATTTTTACTTATTACAATCTCACTGACTTCTGCGAATGTTAAAGTTTTCATTTTTTTATACTTTGACACATTACTTTTTAAAGAAGGTGAATTAAAATCGCTATATAAAAATACTGAAGTAATCAGAATAATAAATATGAGTATAGGTAAAACAATCTTCTTTTGTTTAAAAAGAAAAATAGACAGTAAAACTATTAATATGATTACTGTTTTTGGAAAAAAATATGAAAAATATATATCAGTCAAATTTAAAGTCTTTTACGGGAGTTGCACCTGTTCTGTTAATAGAAAATGAAGTCCCACTTGAATATGTTTCAATTCCGATAGATAAACCAAAATAATCTGGAGCATCCACATACCCTGCAGTACCACTAACTCCATACGGTGTAGCAATACTAATATTGGCATTTGTTTCAAAACCTGAAAACTGAGATAAGTCTAAATAATTATCCCCATTTTTAGAGTATAATGGTATAAGGCTCACTCCTATAGATGGAGTAGTACTTGGATCAAATTCTAAACCAGAGTTATAATTCCATCCAAGATCTCCATCTGAATCCATAAATACTGAAAAACCAAGAGTTGTCGTTAATTGTGGTTATCCAGGTAACATAAGGTTGGTAGGTACTGAACCTTGAATGTTTAATTCTATTGCATCTGGAGTTAAAACTTCTTTAACTTTCTCTGGTATTTGATTTACTTCATAATTAAGTTCAGCAACTCCTTCTGTTAATCTTTGATTATTTCTGGAACTAATATCTTCATCACTATAATCTGTGTGATTTAATGCATTTGTCATTTTATCTGTTCCAGTTCCAAGACCGAAGTAATTAATTAAGTTAGACAACCATTTTGGTGGCCATTCTCCAGTTTCAGTCGCCATCCCAGTTGGATCTGTATATTTAATAGGATTACTAAAAGTATAATTATAAGAAGACCAACTTGGCATTTGCTCTGCTAACGGATCCACACTCAACCAAATACTGGTTTTAGGGTTGTAATATCTTGCACCATAATAGTAGTTCCCTGTTTCTTCATCAAGCTCCTTTCCGTTAAACTTAAATGGTATGTTGTAACTATTTAAATGCTCCTCCACCAAGGTCTCACCAAAAGGTAGGTATTCCATATGCTGGTTAATTTCGCCGTCCAAGTTCGTAATATAACTTGAGCTTCCCAAATGGTCGGGGTGGGTTTTGACCTACTTTGTCCGCTTTAAGCACAAAAAACCGCCGAAAAAGTGGCGTTTTTTAATTATCTACAATTTATTTTCTTTCTATCAACTAGTTTACTACACTGCCATTGCAAGTCATTGCAAAACCTCAAATTCAAAATTATCCTCTCTGATTTCTATCGGGATTTTCAAAAAACATACTTTATCTTTTATTAAATAAATATATGCCTCATTTTTTTCAAAATTTAAGTTTAATTGGTACTCCCCTTGTTCATACTCACATTCTCTATCTACATCTTCAGTTTCAATATAATTATTTATTTCTTGCTTGATATGGTTTGAATCTTTAATATTTATTTTGTAGAGCTGATTTTTAAAGAATAACACATTTATAAAATCTTTATATATATTGTCATAAGGATAACAAAACATAGTTTTAGTTTCTTTCTTTATGCTAAAAAAAATCTCTGTAGAAAAGGTAACTTCATAATTTATTTCAATGTTACTTTCCTCATTACTGCAATATTCCGTTTCTAAATCTTTCTTAATAAAGTTTTGCAAATAATTTTGAACCCTATTATCTATATCCTTTGGGATTTGAATGGATAAGTTATTCTCGGTTATATTTTTATATTCAATTTGATTAGGGTTTTTATTTATCTCGTTTTTTAAGCTTTGATAAGGAGATGTTTTTTCGCCACAAGAGAAAAATAAAATAATTCCTAAATATAAAACCTTTGACAGTGTAATAATGATTTTTGTTAAATTCATATTTAAATATTTTATTGTTT
>JBPCUN010000146.1:0-7079 GCA_051011115.1 Weeksellaceae bacterium | reverse complement strand
CAACTATAGTTTTCTTGCTCTATAAGTTTGAAGTTTTGATTTACCGATTGAAATTGTAACTGGTTAATAAATTCTAAATAATCGTTTATACCAACAAAATTTGCGTCATGGTTTCTTTCATTTTTCTTTTGAATTACCTTCTGATATAGAAAATCAAAATCTTTTGTTTCAAGTATATATGCCTTGTCTTCAAGATTTAATTCTTTTCCTAACGCATAGCGTAAATCGTCCTGATGAATAATTCCTGCCTTATTATAATTAAACAAAAATAGTTTACAATTCTTTTTGTTCACATTTCGATTAATTCTACCTGCCAATTGTTCATCACTATCAATCAAAGAAGTGTCTTTAAAACCCAAGTCCATATCAATGTCAACACCTGCTTCTACAACTTGGGTCGTAATCAAAAGCACTTTTTTTGTTCTATTATCTTTCCTTTTTAAAAAGTTGATAATATGTCTTCTACGATGATGTAATATGTTACCAGAAAGTATTAAGATTTCATCAAAAAAGCCCTTGTGAATGTAGTCTATTTCTTTTTTAAAAAGAGTAGCCGATTTCTTAAAAATAAATTCGACTATGGTGTAAACACTACCTAAAGGTTTAGTTGTTCCGCCATCTACCTCAGCATACTGCATAGATTCATTTAAAACTCTTTGTGCCAATTGTTCAAGCGAAATCTTATCAGGTAGAAGACTAAAGTCAAATATTATACGACCAGAAAAGTTTGGGTTTCGAAAATAATCTTTTTTTGCATTTGGTATTAAATATACTATGTCATCCTTATCAACACCTTTAATTTCAAGGTTTCCAATTTTGGGTAAGGTTGCAGACATCACAATAAATTTGATGTTATAGCATTGGGCATATTTCTGAATAAAATATATAATCTTATCCCAATGTTGCGGATCATAAGCTTGTAATTCATCTATAACAACCACACTATTTGCTAAGCGATGTAGAATGTAATTGGTTTCCTTTTCATTGGTCTTTAAAACATCAAAGAAACGTACGTGAGATAGCAAACAAAAGGGATAGTTGACAAATAATCGGTTGATATAATTTTTCTTGTTAGAACCATAAACATCATCTTCTTTATTGGAGTCGTTATCTAAAGACGCTTTGGAGTGTAAAGCAACAATTTCCTTAGCAGTTAAGCCTAAATTTTCTTTGATACTTGCAAATGTTTGATCTATTAAAGTTGTGAATGGAAAAACATAATAAACTTTGTTCAGTTCTGGATGTGCTTTCAATAATTCTAATGCCAATAACATAGAAATATTGGTTTTGCCACCGCCTGTGGGTGCTTCTAAATAAAAAAGAGATTGACTAATATTATCACGTAAATTTCTAATCGCCTCAGTAGCCATTTGTTGCCTTAATAAATTAAGATTCTCATTGCTTTTTTCTTGCGGTTTATTTTCTAGAGAAAGAGTCGATAATTGTTCATACGTCTTCTTATTATAATTTTTTTTATTGGAGGGTTCATTAATCCATTCCTTTTCAGTTATTCTTTCGTATAAGGCTTGTATGCGATCATTTGTAAGCACCCCAAAATCTTTTACAGGAAACCCACTCATGTATTCATTGGTGGCTAAATAATCAGAAGCAGTTAGTAAAGAGAAGTTTAAACGGAGAAGTTGATATAGTGCAAATGAATTAGCATACTTAGAATATTGGTTGAAATTTCCCTCTAAACCAAGTAAATATTCCAAATCATTTAAATCATAGAGAATATCACCATAATCAAAGTCATCTTTAAATTTCGACAAATACTCATGCAATTCAGGAAAGACTTTAGAGGCATGGGCTAAATCGCTTATGGAAGTATCTTTTAACTGTGAAGAATGATGTTTTAAAATAGGATAACTCAATAAAACTATAAACAAGAAAGTGATATCAGACTCTTTATCTTGAAATTCTGCATCACATGCTTTTATCATGTGTGCTATAAAAATAAAGGCACTTAAAAGTGAGTGATTAGTTCCTAAAGAAGATTCCGTATTCAATTCTTGATCTTGAAAATTAGGGTTGTTTAATTTCCTTTCACTTCCTTGAAATTGATAATTTATTTTACCATGGTCATGATAACAAATAGTATATACAAATACCTTTTTTAAAAAATCTCCCAATAATCTGTCGTTGAAATCAAATTGAGATAAATATCGAAATATCAATCTATCTATAATTTCATCTAAATCATGAACCTCAATGAGTTTTAACAAATATTTTTCAACAAATAGTAAATGTTGTTCTAAGAGTTCCTCACTTTTATTTGTAGAAGTATGCCCCCAATAGTTATCTACATCTTTTAAAGTATGGGTAAGTGAATAGGTAAGCCTATAAACTTTGAGTATTTCTTTTGTGCTTTTATATAAGTTGGACATAATTATTAAAACTACATATCTTATATAAATTATCTAATATGTGACCATTATCTATTAAGTAATTTGTAAAAACAAACTCTTTCAAATCATATTGAAATAAATTTAAATTAAATCCTATTGGTAAACGTTCAAAATAGATAAAGAAATTTACCTTGCTATCTCTTTGCCCGCGACCTCTTCTTGGCTGGAGAAGAGAAGGAGTGATAATCTCATTCTTTAAAAACAATGTATCTATTTGCACCTTATCTGTTTCGTTCAACTGTGCCTCTTCAAACGCCCATTCCCTGTAATTATCCCACCAAGCGGTAAATTCATTTTTGCCAAAATAAGGAATGAATTCTGTATATCCATTCTTTAGATTAGCCAGTAACTGTTGTTGCTCAGAGTTACTTTCATCCAATAAAACATAAATTCTATACTGCGGAGTGATTAGTGTAAGTTCCTCTGTTAAAAAAGTTGTTCCTTTATTAGCATAACCTACCGTATTAGAATACTTTATAGGCGTTTTCATGAAATTACCATTTTCATGATTCAAAGGTGCAATGCCTATTTTTAACTTGCCGAGTTTCTGATAATACTCTGGTAGTTCCCCTTTTTCTTGATACCCTTTTAAACCAATAACCGCACCTAACAAACCTAAAATTGCAGGTTTGTGTATCATGTTATAAGATACATTAAGCGTGTTATTGGTTTCGGGTTTCCTAAAAAAGCCAAAATCACTTTTTAAGTCAAATGAAATTAACTTCATATCATTCTTTATTTATATAGTGTGAAATTTGGAATTTTCTGGAGCATTTTCAACTTTAGTTATTGATTTGTTGTAGTAGATTTCTACGGATTCAATTTCTTTAGCAATATGCTCTTGTGAAAGATATTCTTTCACTTTGTTTAAATCTATGATGCCATCTTCATTTATCTCTATAAATTCAATAAAAGAAGGCATAACCATTTTGGAATTTTCATTTAATTGAACCCAAAATAATACTTCGTTCTCAGTACCAGATTTGGCTGAACTATCATAAAAACTAACACCCTTACGCAGCCCTTCTTTTAATTTTTCTATATCATTATTGGTCAAGCCTTCTGCCCCTACACGCTCCACATCTTCTTCTATATTCTTAGGATTGACAGAAAAATGATGTACATAATGCCCCTCTTCTAATTTAGATTGCGTACCCAATGTTGTCATTGTGCTATCATTATTTTTTTCACCTGAATTTCTAAAGGGTGACATAATTTGTTCGGTATATATCACATCTTCTGGAAATCTGTTTAACCCGTGGGTTATTTGACATGTTCCGTGAATTGAAATATTCGTTGCACCAGCATAAGTGCCACCAAACAATCTAACATCTAACTTAGATAAAATATTTTTTAGAACATCTTTTCTATTTTGAACTTTATCTTTAACCATCTTGCCAAAAAACTTCTCGTAAGTTTCATCTAAAGTACGCGGAGACATATCATCGGTTAATGATTTAAAGTAAAATACGTCTTCATTTAATGCATTTTTCCAATAATTTCTCACTGAATATTTTAATGACTTGTCTGTCGCATAAACTTTCCCGTTGGGTAACCGTCTGGGCTGACCTGAGAAATCTGCATTGTAATTAGAATTGATAGACTTTATGATTGCAAAGCCATAAACGCGGTTATTAAATTCTTGTGCCATTATTATTAATTTTCTTGATTATTAGTGGTTGAGTAAATTTGATTTTTTGCAAATAAACCTGATAGCAATTGAGGTTGTAATTTCTTTAGGTTAGTAACAGTTTCGTAGGATAAGACAAAAGCAGAAACTTTTTTAAAATTATCAGAAAAGTTTTCATGACTGTATCTTTTAAAATCTTCTGATATATTCTCTTGCAAAGCCTTCGCATTGGTCTTCTGCAAATAGGGTTCTATTAATTTTAAACCATTATTATCAGATTTACTTTTCTTTAATAAATAGTAAATCACTTGCCCTGCGGCAAATGCAAAATGCTCATCGGTTGCTGTTTCTAAATTTGCTGTTTCGTTAATTATGTCCGCAACAAATTGTTCGTAGTTCTTTAATTTACTTGCCATATTAAATTTTTTTGGGTTGAGGTTCTTATGAAAAAAGTTGTGTAAACTATACCAGATATTAAGTTTGTCTTTAATGCCATATTCATTGTCGTTTTTAAAATCATCTAAAATGCTATTAAAAATCATTTCTTTGAAAATTTCCCCTGTGATAGCATTTCTATTTGACTTATATACATAATCATAGACAGCTTTGCGATATTTGGTATAGGATAAAAAAGTTAAATTTCTGTTGTCATAATCTTCTTTCTTGAAATCAGAAAAATAATCTACTCTATGGTATTTGTTCTGGATAAGATATTTTAATACACGATCTTCTAATTCAAAAATATTATGAATGGTCGGATAGTGTTTATCTCCTTTTTTATTTTCGTTTTTATTATAGTGCAGATGAAATAAATTTGAAATTTCTAAACCTTCCGTGCCATTCGGTTCAAAAATAAACTTAGAAACAAAATCAAAATCTTTAAATACAATTCCATTCTTGGTATTTGACCAATTAAGTAAATAGTAATTTTGAAAATCTTCTTTATGGTTTTGGTAGAGGGTCTCAATTATTTCTCTAAATTTTCTTTTTCCTTCTTTGTAGAGAGCAATTACTTTTTGTTTAAATTCATCATTATATATAAATATAGGAAGCGGGTTAGGCAATATTTTCCCAGACAGAACCTTACTAAAATCGTACAAAGTCCTTGCATCTAAATTTGAAATGCGGCTGGTAATATCGAAAAGAGCAGTTTGGTGGAGCAGAAAGGGCATATTAGAGTTAAACCCGTTTTGAAAATCATTCGTGCCATAAATTACTCCCTCCTCATTAGGTTTGGTATTATAATCTGAAGTATTAAAAAGTTTGTCATCTAAGTATTTACCATGGGTATCTTTGTAATTAGATAAAGGTAAATCAAGGTAAAAAATGATATAATCACTTTCAGATAAATCTTGGTGTTGAAGTAGTTTATCTTTAAAATCATCAAGGTTCTCTTTAATTTCAGCCTTTTTCAATTTATCCTTTTCAATTTTGAAAGCATCATTTAATTGTTTAAACTTTTCTTCTAATAATTCTAATTTTTTAGAGCGCTGCTGCTCTATGTCTTGAAGTATGACCTTCCAGCCACCATTTATAAATAAATCTGAAAAGGTTTGGTAGGCATTATGTTGAAATTCATTTTCTGAATCAACCACCTCTTTCGCTTTTTCAAAATAATAATCTTTAAAGCGTTCTTGCAACTGAGGTTTTCCTTTAGTGATATTATTTTCATACTTTTTGCCTCCTTCTAAATGTTCTTTTTTAAAACCAATAGAAAAAGGGGAGCAAGTATGCATTGCCTTTATCGGCAAATCATAACATTTGTTGGTATTCACACACCAAGCATTCTCTTGCAAAATCATACACTTCTTCAAAATAAGGGAGTGGTCTGATTTTATTTTTTTGGAATAATAATCATACTGTATGCTATCTACTTTGGAATTAATCATTCCATTATCATCTACTTGTAACAAAATATGCAATCCTTCTTTAGGCTGCATTCCAAAACTTTTAAAATCGTCTGAAAGTGTGTTAGTAAAATTTATTATTTCTGTTAGCATAGTTCTTGGTTTTAAATTTTATTAATCACCTCACAAAATCCCATCCCAAGAGCCGAATTCTGTACTCCAAACCCAGCATAATAACCTATCTCAATTAGTTCTTGAGGTGCGGATAGCTCAAAATCAAAAAGGTAACCTTTGATTTCAGTGCCTTTTACCTTCCATAATTTGTTCTTGACCTTATTTGAGGTTAACTTAAATCGTACTTCCTCCATTTTGTATTTCTCTTCTCCAATAAAAGCATTGACTTTATTCACTAAGTTTATTGCAAACACATCAGCAAAACGATCGTCTTCTGGATGTAAATAGGTTCCATGCTTTTTATCCTCTTCTTTTAATGACAAACAAATAGGCGTTTGGGTTTTAAAATTCATGACTTTTGTAAATTCGGGTGGTTTCACCAATTCTACTTGATTCACCATGCCTAACATCTTATAACATTCCCCAGAATTAAGTTGCATCATGTTATCTTTGAACAAACCTTTGATAATGTTTTTACCAGCTTTGTCTATATTAAAGGATAACACCAATTCGGTAGGACCTTCTTGTAATTCAAATACTTTCTCTTTTGGGTAAATTTTATATCGCTGAGGTCGCAGCATAGAAAAACAAAAATGCTTGTATTGTTTTCCGTTTCGTTCATACCCATGTTCATGAAGCCAGGTTGCAAACTCGCTATCACTTGAACTTAAAACACTATAAATCCAGCTGGAAATTAAATATTGATAATTGATTGGAAGCTTCTGATGTGGGAGATGGTCAATTTTTAATTGGATACGCATGTAGAGAAATTAACTAAATTTCTTTAAAAATAACGATAAACCTTGAGGGTCCCCCTATAAATCCTATTTTTTTACCTACCCCACCACCTTTAATACGCTAAAACCATTCCCGTTTTGGGATAATTGAATTTGGGTAGCGATTCGTTCTTTCAGGGCTTCTACGTGGGAAATTACGCCAATGGTTTTTTGATTTTCTTGTTGTAGTCTTTCTAGCGTGTCTAGTGTTTTATCCAAGGTTTCTGGGTCTAGGGTTCCAAAT
>JBPCUN010000145.1:0-2560 GCA_051011115.1 Weeksellaceae bacterium | reverse complement strand
CAGTTCTTGTGCTACGGGCGACATATTTGGAAGTTGCCGTTGCGATTGTGGCGAACAGTTGCATAAAAGCATGGAAATGATTAACCGTGAAGGCAAAGGAGTGATACTCTATATGCAACAAGAAGGGCGTGGAATCGGGTTATTGAATAAACTAAAAACCTATAGATTACAAGAGCAAGGCTTGGATACCGTGGAGGCCAATATAGAATTAGGATTTCAGGCCGACCAGCGCGACTATGGTGTAGGCGCTCAAATTTTACGCGATTTGAACGTAAATAAAATGCGTTTATTGAGTAATAATCCCAAAAAACGTGTCGGACTTGTAGGTTATGGTCTTGAAATAGTAGAAAATATTCCCATTCAAATTGAGCCGAATAAACATAACCGTAAATATTTAGAGACTAAGAAATTGAAGATGGGTCATAATTTGAGTAATTTATAACACTCGGTTTCTTACATCAAAAAGCCAGTTTAGTAATATGCTGGCTTTTTTTATTGCCCTTGCTCTCTAAGAGCCCTTTGATTAGCCGCTTCTTGCCTATATTTTACTGAATATTTATAAGCCGATATCCTACCTTCTCTCATTATTTCATCTCCTAAAAATTCTTTTAAATAGTCTTTATGATTATAGATTGTATCTGTTAATATGATGATGGTATTATCTCCTTCATAATAACCAATTTCATCAAACTTATCTCTTACTGCATTCTCGTCCCAATTGGCAATTGCCCATCCATACCTTCTTAATGCGTATAAAGCTCCATTTCTTGCTTCTTCTGGATAAATTAAAACTCTCTCCTCTTTTACATTTAATGCATCGAATTTAGGTTTTGCAGCTAATAAATCCTTATAAACTCTAGCATAATAAAGATTATAATCAAGTGTATATCTCTCTTTTAATTGAAGCTTTACTTTTAAGCTGCTATGTACTATCCCAACTATAAGTACACTTACAATTACATAATTAAATTTGCGCTTAGGTAAATATTGAATAATAACATATACAGAGTTTAGTATATTGATAAAAATAGTAAAGCTTATTAAGATAAAGTAATAATCATGATCTCTAAATTGTTTATAAAACAATAAGATATACGTAAAGCTTCCAAGTAGCGAAAATAATCCAAGCAAGTACAAAAATCGATTTGCCTTCTTATATCCTCCCAATCCTATTAAAATTACTATTAAGAAGATAATATGAAATGGTTTAACGTAGTAATGCGTCCACCAAAAATTAGTAACTAATTCAAATACAGCATCTATTTCGACTCGACTTAATTTCCAAATTGGAGTATTATTGGTTAAAAAGTAAAAATTATTGAATTGATCATTATACCAATTTATGTAGTATGCCCATGTTATCACTAATAGTAAAGAAATAAGCTGAAAGCATAACCAATATTTATGTTTCTTAATACTTTCTATTCCAAAATTATCGCTGAAAATTATTGCTAAACTAATAGAGCCATAAACTAACAGAAAGGTTGGTTTTAATAAAGCAGCCCAAGTAAGAAATATAAAGGTCCAGATAATCCATTTAAAATTAGGTTTATCTAAATAGCACTTCGCAAAATAAAACCCAATTAAACTAAAAGAGCAAGCTGTTGCATCTGGCAAATAATTATTCTCGTAATACTGCAGTACACCAGAACTAAATAACAACAAGCATAGAGCAACTGAAATAGGCCAAAAGTTTAAAAACTTTTGAACCGTTTTATAGAATAATATAATTGCAATTGTACTCCAAATAAAGTTCCAAAATCTTAAGTAAAGAATATTCTCTCCAAATACATTTTCGAACCAAGCTATTAAATAGTAATGAAGTGGAAATTCACATATACCTTTCCCTTCAATAGACTCTAAAGAATAAGAGCCCGTATTAAAGAATTTCATTCCATTTTCTCTATAGAATTGAATGAAATTCAAGCTATCTATTTGTCTTACAAAATGAATGGAATCTGGTCCATAAAACAGATATTGAAAGGTACCTATATAAAAGAAATAAACTAAAAGCAGTAAAATAAAAGCGCTCAAGCCCCAATTCTCATTTTCAAGTAGGTTTTTTTTCATTACAAGGCAAGTATACAAAATAGGTTGTAAACTTCTAAACAGTAAAATCAAGATTAGAAATCTTCCTTCAGTCGTTTTTGCCATTCGAAGAGTTGGTCGCGCAATTGAGCAGCCAGCATAAAATCGAGTTCTTTAGCAGCTTTTGCCATAGCTTTTCTCGTTTTATCTATTGCTTTTTCAATATCGGACTTACTGTAATATTCTTGTTTAGACTCCGTTGAAAGTCGGCCCATCTCATCGGGTTGTTCGTACATTTCCTTTACCGATTTGGGCACTTTTTTGCCTCCGACTATAGTTTGGTTCAAAATACGTTGTTTGTCTGACACTGCCTGAACGGGAACTATATGGTGTTCGAGGTTATATTTAATTTGTTTTTCCCTTCTTCTTTCCGTTTCGTCAATGGCTTTTTGCATGCTTTGCGTAATTTTATCTGCATACATAATCACCGTTCCATTCACGTTTCGTGCGGCTCTACCAAAGGTTTGAATCA
>JBPCUN010000144.1:0-4190 GCA_051011115.1 Weeksellaceae bacterium | reverse complement strand
GGATCAAATGGCGGTACACCTTCCATTAGGACCAGAGGCTATTTTAGAAGCTCAGTTATTGATGTTAGGTTCTCAGAATATTTTGAACCCAGCAAATGGTTCGCCAATTGCTGTTCCATCACAAGATATGGTACTAGGTCTATATTATATGACCAAAGAGCGTAAATCAACGCCTGAAGCTAAAGTGAAAGGTGAAGGTCTTACTTTCTATAGTGATGAAGAAGTTCAAATTGCTCATAATGAGAAAAGACTTGACTTGAATGCTGGTATTAAAGTTAAAACCATTGTAAGAGAAGGGGACAAATTAGTATCTAAAGTCATTGAAACAACTGCGGGTAGGGTACTATTTAATCAAATAGTACCGAAACAAGTTGGTTTCATTAATGAAGTCCTTACCAAGAAATCGTTGCGTACGGTCATCAGTAAGATTTTAAAACTTACAGATTTCCCTACAACGGCAGATTTCTTAGATAAGATGAAAACGTTGGGTTATATGAATGCCTTCCAAGGAGGTTTATCATTTAGTCTTGGTGATATTTTGATTCCAGAAGAAAAAACTGATATGATTGCCAATGCAATCGAGCAAGTAGATACCATTACCGGTAACTATAACATGGGTCTTATCACAAACAATGAGCGTTATAACCAAGTAATTGATGTTTGGACAAACACCAACGCGAACTTAACGGAACGTGTGATGAAGCATATGACAGAGGATCAACAAGGGTTTAACTCTGTATTTATGATGCTTGATTCAGGTGCAAGGGGTTCTAAAGAACAAATTCGTCAGTTGAGTGGAATGCGTGGATTAATGGCTAAGCCTCAAAAAGCAGGTTCATCAGGAGGTGAGATTATCGAAAATCCAATTATTTCTAACTTCCGTGAAGGATTGTCTATTTTGGAATACTTTATATCTACCCACGGTGCTCGTAAAGGTCTTGCCGATACAGCATTAAAAACAGCCGATGCTGGTTACTTAACCCGTCGTCTAGTAGATGTATCTCAAGATGTGATTATTAATGAAGTAGATTGCGGTACGCTAAGAGGATTAGAGGTTTCAGCCTTAAAGAAAAATGATGAGATTGTAGAGCCACTTAAAGAAAGAATTTTAGGTAGAATATCTCTACATGATATTTACGATGATAACGATGAGTTAATCATTGAGGCAGATGAAATGATTGATGAGGAAATAGCACAAATCATTGAAGATTCGGCTATTGAAACTGTAGAAGTTCGTTCACCACTTACATGTGAGTCTAAATCTGGAATTTGTAGTAAATGTTATGGTAGAAATTTAGCCAATAACAAAATGGTACAAATGGGTGAAACGGTTGGTGTTATAGCAGCACAATCCATCGGAGAGCCAGGTACGCAGCTTACATTACGTACATTCCACGTAGGGGGTACAGCAGGTAACGTTTCTGAAGAGAACTCCATCAAAGCCAAAAAAGCAGGTACTTTAGAGTTTGAAGAATTAAGAACTGTAAAAGGTGAAAATGAAGCGGGTGAAAGTGTTGATATTGTAATTTCTCGTACAGCTGAATTGAGAATCTTGAACAAAGAAGGGAATGTTGTAATGACAGCGAATATCCCTTATGGTTCTATATTGGTTAGAAATCAAGGAGAAACGGTTGAGAAAGGAGATAGCATTGCCACTTGGGATCCATATAATGCAGTAATTATTGCTGAGCAAGCAGGTAAAATTGAGTATGAAAATCTAACACAGGGTGAAACATTCCAGTTAGAGATTGATGAGCAAACCGGCTTTACAGAAAAGGTAATTTCTGAGACAAGAAACAAGAAGTTGATTCCTACGCTTAGGGTAATGGATAATAAAGGAGAAGAAATTCGTTCTTATAACCTACCAGTGGGAGCACACATTATTGTTGATGATGGAGAAGAAATTAAGGCTGGTAAGATTATGGTGAAGATTCCTAGAAGATCTGCGAAAGCGGGTGATATTACAGGAGGTTTACCACGTGTAACAGAGTTATTTGAAGCACGTAATCCATCAAACCCAGCGGTAGTTTCTGAGATTGATGGTGTGGTATCTTTTGGTAAGATCAAAAGAGGTAACCGTGAGATTATTGTAGAGTCTAAAACTGGAGAGCTTAAAAAGTATTTGGTTAAATTATCTAACCAGATTCTAGTTCAAGAAAATGACTTTGTAAGAGCGGGAATGCCTTTATCGGATGGTGCTATTACACCAAATGATATTCTTGCAATTAAAGGGCCAACTGCGGTTCAGGAATACTTGGTAAATGAAATACAAGAGGTATATCGTTTACAAGGGGTGAAGATTGATGACAAGCATTTTGAAATCGTTGTAAGACAGATGATGCAGAAAGTAAGAATTATAGATGGTGGAGACACTAAATTCTTAGACTCTGGATTAGTACATAGAATCGACTTCATAGAGGAAAATGATAGAGTATATGGTATGAAGGTAGTAGAAGATGCTGGAGACAGTGAAGTTCTAAAACCAGGTCAAATCATTACTTCTCGTGAATTAAGAGACGAGAACTCTAAATTGAAACGTGATGATTCTAATTTAGTAGTAGCAAGAGATGCGATGCCGGCAACAGCAGAGCCAATTTTGCAAGGTATTACTAGAGCAGCATTACAGACCAAATCATTTATCTCAGCAGCATCTTTCCAAGAAACGACTAAGGTATTGAATGAAGCAGCAGTAGCTGGTAAAATTGATGATCTTAACGGATTGAAAGAAAATGTAATTGTAGGTCATTTAATTCCAGCAGGTAGTGGTCTCAAAGAATACCAAGACATTATCGTTGGATCTAAAAAAGAATACGAAGAATTAGTTAATCAAAAAGAAAACGTAGAATAAAATGGACAATCAAAATAATCAAAACAGCAAGAATTTCGACATCGAAATTAACAATGATGTAGCGGCTGGTATTTATTCCAATCTTGCTATGATCAATCATTCTCCAACAGAGTTTGTAGTTGATTTCATTCAAGTAATGCCAGGAATGCCAAAAGCTCAGGTTAAATCTAGAGTAATTTTGACTCCACAACATGCCAAGCGTGTGTTAAAAGCATTACAAGGGAATATTCAGAAATATGAAGAGAACTTTGGTGCTATAGCAGACCAGGAACAACCACAACAAGGTGGTGGAAATTCTCAAATGCCATTTGGTATCAAAGGAGAAGCTTAAATAGCTGATTACCATATAATTTTTTAAAAGCTATCAATCTACTAGATTGGTAGCTTTTTTTTGTTTAAAATCTATTATACTGGAGAGGAGGGTAAACTATGTCCATCAATAATATGATTAAATGAAGATTAGCTAATTCCTTATGAATTAACATACTATCATAAAATATTATAACATTAATTTAACCATTCTTCTATTTACCCAATCCAATATTTCTTTATTTTTATCATTCAAAATGTATAATTATGAAAAATCTAGGTAAGAAAAGTTTGATTTTATGCGTAGTGAGTGGATTAATTACACTATCAGCATGTAAAAAAGAATCAGAAACTAAAGTTGAAGAAACAACACCGGTAGAGGAAACAACATCAGTAGAGGAAACTCAAGAGGTAGATGATGCAGTAAAAGTTGAGGATCAAGGAAGTGAAGAAATGGTTAAAATTGAGAATGTCGCTGATCTGCAAAAGGATGCTGTAGCTGTGAAAGAGGTAAATGATAAGGTTACAGTATATTTGACAAAAGTGAAACGCTTGGGGCAAATCCTTTTAGTTGAATTACAAACGGATATGAGTTGGTCTCATATGAATCTAAAAATTGATGATATAAACTATATAGATGATAGCACATCCAAAGTTTATGGAGTTTTAAAAGATGATGCTGATAAATACATGGCTACCCCTATCCATACGCAGGGAAAATATTTACAAATTACAGATGGCACCATAAGTGAATTAAAGTTCCCAGCGCCCCCAGCAGGAAGTAAAACTATAACCATCACATTTCCAGAAGTTGGAACATTTAATGAAGTAGAAATTCAAGAATAATAATTTCTAATTTTTGCTGTTATACAATTACATAACTATCTTATACACATTATATGTTCTGAGATAATTTTATCAATTGTTAATTTCAATTTTCTAAAACTTATATATCATGAATATTCCAGATAAAAAAAGTTTGATTTTATGCGTAGTGAGTGGATTAATTACACTATCAGCATGTAAAAAAGAA
>JBPCUN010000143.1:0-5713 GCA_051011115.1 Weeksellaceae bacterium | reverse complement strand
GCTCCCATTTCTGTAGCTAAGGTTGGTTGGTAACCTACTGCAGATGGCATACGACCAAGTAATGCAGATACCTCAGAACCAGCTTGAGTAAAACGGAAGATATTGTCTACGAAGAAAAGAACGTCTTTTCCTTGACCTTCTCCAGCACCATCACGGAAATATTCAGCAATGGTTAAACCAGAAAGTGCCACACGTGCACGTGCTCCAGGAGGTTCGTTCATTTGTCCGAAAACGAAAGTTGCTTTGGAATCTTTCATAGCGCTTTTATCTACTTTAGATAAATCCCATCCACCTTCTTCCATGGAATGCATGAAATCTTTTCCATAACGGATAATTCCAGATTCCAACATTTCGCGTAATAAATCGTTACCTTCACGGGTTCTTTCACCTACTCCAGCAAATACTGAAAGTCCACCATGACCTTTAGCAATGTTGTTAATTAATTCTTGAATCAATACGGTTTTACCAACTCCAGCACCACCAAATAATCCAATTTTACCACCTTTTGCATAAGGCTCAATTAAGTCGATAACCTTAATACCAGTGTACAACACTTCGGTAGAGGTTGATAAATCTTCAAATTTAGGAGCTTGTCTATGGATTGGTAAACCAGCTTCTCCAGCTTTTGGTAAGTTTCCAAGACCATCAATAGCATCTCCAATTACGTTGAACAAACGACCGTAAACTTCAACACCAATAGGCATTTGAATAGGCGCTCCAGTAGCCTGAACTTCTGTTCCTCTACTTAAACCATCAGATGAATCCATGGCAATAGTACGTACAGTGTCTTCACCAATGTGAGATTGTACTTCTAATACCAGAATAGAACCATCAGGTCTTGTAATTTCTAATGAATCGTAAATTTTTGGAAGTTCAGCACCAGCAGCGAATTCTACATCGATAACTGGACCTACTATTTGTGCAACTTTACCTGTAACTTTTGACATTACTATTATGTTTATTTATTTGCTAAATTTTTTAATATGAAAAACACCTGGTTTTTCGCGCTGCAAATATAGGAGTTTTAATTTAAAAATAACATCAAAATTTTTACCTTTTTTATTCATTAAAAACGCCTTCTTCCAATGACTTAGAAGAAGGCGTATAATTTTTGAATTTTTTATATGTTATTGTAAACTAGGTGAGTAGTTTGTTGGGTAATCTCCACAATCCACAAAGTTTCCTGAAGCTTCAAAATTAGAACCATAAGTGGCATCTATGGCTCTCATCATTTCATTGGCCATCACAGCATAACCTCTGGATGTTAAATGTACACCATCTAAACTGATCAAACCTCCTGTTACCAAACTGGTGTTTAAGATATAATTTCCTGAAGCGATTCCTGTAGTGGATGCTTCTATTAAAATAGATTTAAAATCAACCATGGCCAGACCGTTTGCGTTGGCAACTGATTCTATGGTAACATTATAAGCATCTGTTGCTGTTTTTATTGCTAGTTGCTCTTCTGGTAATAAAGCCCATTTGTCTTCCAAAGGCAATGTTATCCCTTCAACTGAAAATTGAGCTGCTGTTGCAGCTGGTAATCCTTGCAATGTTAAGTTATCAGCATATTGCTGATTAACTTTTCCAATAATAGAACTACTTGGTAAAACAAATAAATCATTAGCTGTGGCTTGTCTGGTTTGACCATACGTTTGCCCTAATAACCCTGCTACAATTGGTGCAGCAGAAGGAGGTAGTCCAAATTGTGCAATAAAGGCAGGAAAGGTTGGACTTGCCATTAAAGCTCCAGTAATCTGAGCTGAAACATCTGTTAAATATTCATCTCTAATGACTACTGGACTAGCTTCTGTTTCTGAGAAAACAATAGAACGTTCAGGTTCACCAATAGCAACATAAATTTGATTGATGGATCCAAAAATAGAATTCAGTAATGGAATTTGCGGTCCAAAATCTGGATTTGTTGGATCTAATGGATTATGAGGAACCGTTGTAAAATGTGCTAAACTAGTAATATATGGCACGTTGGTAACAACCCCTTTGGCACCATTGGCCGTTAAGGCATCTACTGCGGCTGAAAAAGAAGCGGCAAATACATTAGGGTCTGTAATGTCACTGCCCCCGTAGGTTGCAGGATTTAAGTTTCCTGTTTGGTCTACTCCTGTTCCACCAGAGGTTGCATAAGATAGCACATCGTTTCCACCAATTTCAGATAAGGTAAAAAACGTAGGGTTTTGAGACACAGCATCTCCTATAACAGTAGCACCGGCACTAGAAGCCATTCTACCAAAGTAAGGGTTTAATGTACCGTAACCTGCAATGCTTAAATGGAAACTTTTAGCGCCTGGAATACCATAGTTGTTAAAAGAACCTGTTAGTGCATCTGTAGCTTCTGTTGTTGGTGTTGCGTTTAATGGCGTTGGACCTGATCCATTAAAAAATAATCTTGGTCTAAATCCTCCATTAGGGTCTAAAGCACCGTTAAAAAGAAACCCGCCGATATTATCACTCATTAAAGGTTGCGAGAAACTTCCACCACCAACTAATGCAAATTTTTGAGATAGCATGTTTGGGAAGGAGTTTTCTTGTGTAGCTATAAATAAAGCGCCATCAGAGAATCCTGCAGAAAAGGAAGCACCCACGGCTACATAATTTGAAAAATCTGCTTCACCTGCTGTTAAAGGAGGTAAATTATCAACTGTTGAAGACGAATCGTCATCGTTGTTACACGCTGTAAAACTTAGTAGAACAGCTAGTAACCATATATATTTTGTTTTCATTTTCATATTTTTTATAAGTTATTAATTGTCCAAGACGCATAGTAAATAGAACCAATACTACCAGTACCAATAGCTGTGTAATATTCTTCACCTAAAGCATTGGAAGCTCCTATTTTAAAGGTTGATTTTATTTTAGGAACGGTATAGTTTAACTGTGCATCCAAGGTATGGTAAGAAGGAATGTCTCCATCACCAAAGGAAGCTTCCCAATAATATGCATCGCTCCATTTCCAAGCTAAGTTAAATCCTAAGTTCTTAACTACTTCTGTATGACCAAAAGACACCTTCACCTTATGTTCTGGTGTGTTGAAATTTGTTCTGAAATCTGGATTGGTGGCACTATCAAAATCTTCTTTAGCATACGTATAGCTACCATCCAAATCGAAACCATTGAATACTTTAACACCAACACCTATGGAACCACCATAAGAATTCACATCAGCATCAGAATTGGTATAGGTTTGGTACACTTGGTAATCGCCATTGACTACGGCTGTAATAGATGTATTGTCTCCTACGGTTCCATATAAAGGAGCAATAACGTATTCATTGGAGATAAAGTCTTGGTATTTGTTATAGTACACACTTAAATCTACAGTTACTTTGTTCAGTTTTCCTCTATAACCTACTTCAAAAGAGGTTACTTGTTCTGGTTTTACCAAATCTGGATTGCTAACTGTTAAATCTGCTGGGTTTCCAGAAGCTGCAAAAGCTTCAACAGAGTTTCTGGAGTAAGAGTTGTTATATGCTGCACTACCTGTTTGATTGATGGTAGCTGGTTGCCCACTTATTTGTCCAGCAGCACTAACTGCATAATCCCTGGAATATCTGTCTAAATTTGAAGGGGCACCACCTATTAATACATAAGGTCCAGCATCAAGTCCGATAAATAAATCTTGTGTGGTTGGATTTCTAAATCCGGTTTGTACAGAAGCTCTAATGTTATGGTTTCTATTCACGGTTAAACCGGCAGAAATTCTAGGAGATACAAAACCATCAAAGAACTCCGATTTGTCGTAACGCGCAGAACCTGTAAGTTTTAATTCCAGGCCTTCGTTTAACTCGAATTGTTTTTGTAATTGTGTGTAAATACCATATTCAGAATAAGGGATGGTTCCATCATAATCAGTGTAAATGGTTCCAGAAGAATTTAGGTTATATTCTCTAAAAGAACCACCAACCTGAACTTCTACCACATCCCAAAGATGACTAAAGTTGTAGTTTCCATCTACATGGTAATATTTGGATTCATCCTGGAATTTAGATCCCGTAGTTAGTTCTGGGTCATTGATACTTTTTTGTAATGCAGCGTTGAATTGAGGTGAACCTGGCTCAAAACGTCCTGATTCTGCTTGAGCTCTTGCAGCAGCATGTGCCTGATCTTCTGTAGCACCACCTAGAGTGGCAGCAGCAAATGTACCTATATATTCTTGAAACCACTGTTGGTCACTTTTCCAAGCTCTGTTTATTTGGATACCTGTTACGTTCATATCATAAGAGTCTCCAGCTTTATCTGCAACCACATAACCTCTTAAGAAGAAATTATCATTTCTTAATTCAATTTTATGTTGCTGTTGGAAAAAGCCATCAATATTATATCTGTTAGATCCTTGATAGATAGTAGTTCCAGTGCCTACTTTACCAACATAAGCAATTTCAAAATCGTTTGCCCAAGGACGATAGTAAAGTCCCCAATCTGCTTTTACACTTTCAGCATTGTAGTCTGTTAAGGCACTTTCTTCATACCCAGTTCTACTAACCACTACATCTGGTATAATACCAAGACCTCCAGAAGCTGCTTTAATATTTGTTGCTACTTCATCTCCATAGATATTGTAACCGTCATAATTTAAGCTGGCTCTAGTGTCTCCTGTACCAGGTTTACCTTGGTAGTTGTTAGCAACCCAATCGGTTCCTTTTAACCATCCAAAATTAACTTTAGCAGCAAATTTATCGCTGAATTTAGTTGCGAATCTAATACCTAAATCTCTATAGGTGTTGTCTCCTGCAGCATCTTGAGAGGTTATACCTTGTTTGTAGTAACCACTGATTCCCTGTACATCGAAAGGATTTTTACTTCTCATGAAAAGAATTCCGTTAAAGGCATTTGCACCATATAAAGCAGATGCAGCACCAGGAAGTAACTCAACACTCATTACATCTGTCTCAATCATACCAACTAAATTCCCCATTGGAAAATTTAATGCTGGTGTTGAGTTGTCCATACCATCTACTAACTGCATAAAACGCGTATTCGAAAAAGTAGCAAAACCTCTAGTATTAATAGAGTTAAATGTTAAACTGTTTGTGTTAATATCTACACCTTTTAAATTTTCTAGACCGTTATAAAAATCGGCAGATGCTGTATTTTTAATTTCTTTTAAGCCAAATCGTTCAACAGTAACAGGAGACTCAAAAATTCTCTCTGGAGTTCTAGATGCTGAAATTACCACTTCATCCAAAGAGGTTCCTTCTTTTAAAATAAAGTTTATTGTTTGATTGTTTGCAGTAACCTCTTGTGTCTCTGTACTAAAACCTATGTTACTTGCTTGTAACGTAAATGGTGGTACTTGACTAACATTTAAAGTGAAATTACCATCAAAATCGGTAGAAGTTCCAGTCGAAGTTCCGACTATAATGACGTTTGCTCCAGGAATTGGCTGACTGTTTTCGTCAGTGACTACCCCAGAAATTGTTGTTTGTGAATATGTTATGCCACAAAAAAACAACAATAAAAGTGAAAGGATTGATTTCATTTTATAGATTTAGTTAATTATTAATTGATTTAGTTAATTATTATTAGGCAATATAAATAATATTATGAAAACTTTAAGAAGTTTTTCATTAAAATTATGCGCGCATAATATTTTTAACAAATGAGCTGGATTTTGACATATCATTAATTATTAATAACAAATATTGAGAATATGATTTTTAAATAAGCAGATTTCAATTTATTTTTTATTCTATAT